>JAAXUU010000001.1:15938-22911 GCA_013335845.1 Actinomycetota bacterium | reverse complement strand
ATTCGAACGTGTACGCATGAAGCAGGCGCTCACTCGCGATGACGATGTAATCACTGCCGGTTGCATTGACGCCGCATTCGGGGATGGTGATCTTGGGAGGCTAGTGGACAAGGGTGATGGCGCGGTGCGATTCGGTTTCTGCGCGTGATGGGGAGCTTGATGACGGACCGCTTGGAGGGTATTCTCGGAGGCGAGAATACCCCCTTTCGCTATCGAACTAATTCAGTTTGCTGGCACATGACAGAAAAGTTGTGGTTCGGTCCAATAAACACCAATCCCATTTTCCTCACCGAGGTTAGCAGGATTTGCAAAATAGAGGAGTCGCGCCGGTACGGAGCGCATTGCAATCTCCGTCGGGCCCGCCATGCTAACGCTACTCGTGGGAAAAAGTTGCACTGAAGGTTAAAGTTCGTGGGAAAAGATGCATCATAGAATCCGAAGCATGAGATGATGTTAGGAAGTTGATAGGGAAGGTTTGGCGGATACTATTTTGAAATACCCGAAAGCAACGCCAAATGAATACACGCCGATGCGCTGGTACAGCGTTCTTGCATGGCTTTGCGTCGTCGCTTGGATGGTGGCCATCTTCATGTTCTCTGCGCAACCGGCTGATGAATCCAACGCGCAAAGCGGTAGCGTAGTAGAGCTGATCGCCCGAGTTGTGTATCCCGGCTATGCGGATCTTTCCCTTGATGAGCAAGCTCAGGTTGTCGAGCGCTACCAGTATGTAGTGCGCAAATGCGGTCATTTCACCGAGTACCTGATACTGGGAGCCCTCTGCACCGTGGCTTCTCGGCAATCCTTTTTCTTGGAAGACAGAGCCTCGAGAAGAAAGTATGGGGCAGCATTGTTCGCGGTGGCGCTTTCGGTGTTATATGCGGTGAGCGACGAGATACATCAGCTGTATGTTGTCGGACGTTCCTGCAGGTTAACCGATGTGCTTATCGATGCCTCCGGCGCAATCGTCGGCGCGGTGATTCTTACAATCGTTATCGAGCGTTTGATTCGGCTGCGGGGTAGGGAAGGGTAGTAGGACAGCGTGGTAGGGGATGTTGTTCAGTGTCGGGAATCGCTGAGAATCACGTCGAGGTGGAACCCCTTGTATGAGGTCCCACCTCGTGCTATCGGGTTATGGCGCAACCCCGTATTTTAACGCTTAGATGTTGCCAACCTACAAAGCCTTATGCCCAAATCTCGAGCTGGCTTGCATGTTCTGCGGCGAGATATGCGAAAACCATACCCGGGCCATTGGTTCCACCTGCGCCGGTGTAGTACTTACCGGGGGTACCACACCCGGTTGTGTTTCCGCAGGCATAAAGGCGGGGGATGGGATTGCTCGAGGCGCTAAGAGCTTGCCCGAATTCGTTGATTTGGATACCGCCCTTTGTACCTTGGTATGCCGGTACGATCTCAGCTGCATAGAAAGGTGCTTTTGTCAGACCGCCAAGAGTCGGACCACTGTTCATCATGTTGTAGTTCTCGAACGCTGATTCTCCACGGTGGAAATCCGTATCCATGCCATTGGCAGCATCCTGGTTGTATTTGTCAATTTGGTTCTTCAAGGCTGCAGGGTCGACGCCGATCTTTGTTGCGAGTTCTTCGATCGTATCGGCAGTGTATCCCCATTCGGGCAGGTCACTATCAAGACCAACCCCGAAAAAGACATCTCCCTTGGCGGGGTCTGCCAAAGCTTCGCGTACGGAATGGTCGCAAACATACCATGCGGGCACATTGATTAGCTCCATATCGCCGGTTGTGAATTGTCCTTGGAATCCAAACCAAAGCGAATCGTAATCAGATGCTTCGTCGCAGAAGCGCTTGCCCTGGTGATTGATGAAAACAGAGCCGGGCTTCGTCTGGTAAGCGTAAAGTGAAACTGCTGTGGAGCACGCTTTGTTTGCGTAGTACTCATCGCTTAGTACTTTGAACTGTACTTGCCCCCAACCCCAAGGCATCATGGTGAGGTTTGCTCCGACGGCCTGGGCCATGCGGATTCCATCGCCGGTCGACTCGGGAACGCACATGCACGCTTTCATGGGGATAGGATGGTACGCTTTCAGCATATCCTCGTTATACGAAAAACCTCCCGTGCCGACAAGAACACCCTTATTGGCTTTTATTGCGATCTCCTTGCCGCCGGTTTCGGCGATAACACCAAGCACTTCTTGCCCGCCATCTTCAGTGATTCTTGAAACGAGGCGCTTTCCTACTGTTTCGGTCATGATCTTTCCGCCGAGTGAAGTGATAACTTCTGCCTCGGGTTGCGTGAAGTGCGCGCCTGATCTCTTGCCGTTGATAACGCAGGAGAGAGAACGCATGTCACGACTGGCACCTTCCCATTGGGCGTGATAGTCGATACGGGGGCTGACAGACCATTCGCATCCGGTTTGCTCTGCGATGAAATTCACCATTTCAGAGGCTCTTGCGATATAGGTGTCGATGATCGCTTCGGTGGAAAGTCCGGCTGCAACCTTCGTCATATACGTTTTCGCTAAGGTCGCGTCGTCCTTCTCTGCCGAGAAATCATTGCATGGTACCCAAACCTGTCCACCGGATAAGGCGGTAGTGCCCCCGATCTGCTTTCCTTTTTCAAGGACTATGACGGACATACCACCTACAGCTGCTTTCAGAGCACCGGTGAGTGCAGTGCCGGATCCAAGGACGACGAAATCTGCTTCTTCATCCCATGTTTCCGGAATCCCGGCCGCGGCCTCTGTAGCTGTCGAACCTGTCGAACACCCGAACAATCCGAGTGCTCCTGCAGCCGTAGCAGATATACCAGCTGCTTTTAAGAACTGCCTACGATTTAAATCTTCCATAGTCTTCTTCTCCTAAATCCCCATGCCATTGTTTTTGCCCCGATCCATCAACCCGAGCACCTGTAATACTAGGTTCACGAGAGCCATCCATAATCAACCGGAAGGTCTAAAGCCCTCACCCCTTTTGGTCGATATTCAAATAGTTCAGTGGAAGGGAAACTAATTTGCTACACTGATGCATGAAAAAGTAAACATGAGGAGGCGATTGTGGTTATCCCTATAGACAACTCGAAGAGTCCTCTTTTTTCGAAGACGCTAACCGGATTAGCGCTCGTTTCGGCATGCGTACTCGCCTGGGTATTCACCGTTTTTCTTTCAAGCGCGCTTTACCAAGGGAATTCGTTGGTTCTTTCAGCGACGTTGTTTACCAATTCGGCTTCACTTTCATTAGTACTAAGCTGTGCGTTGATTCTTATCCCTTTTGAACTGAAAACCCTCATTAGGAAAAGCAAGGTTCTGCTTATGGGAGGGCTCGTTTTTCTTACCCTTGGGTCGTTTTTGGCTTGCATGGAATTCTTCACCGGTCTTCACGGTTATGTGGCGCCGATGATTCTCGGCTTTCTCGTTGGAGTCGGTCTTTCCTTTGTGATCTTGTCTCTGATTTTTTGCCTGGTACGTTATAGCTTCAGGCAGGTTGTTGTATGGCTTCTTATCTCCTTAAGTTTTGGCATCGTTCTCTTTCTTATCTATATGGCCGTTGTCCCAATAAATTTGATGCCAAAGCTGCTTTCGGTTTTCCCGCTGGTAGCAGTTGGTGTGCTTTTTGCCAGCCACGGGATTAAAACGGAACAACATAGTATTTTCAGCTCATATATCCGTTCAATTAAGGACAGCCAGACAAAAGGCATGTTCGAGCAGAAAGCGTTTGTAGCATACGTTTTTATCAGCGGGTTTCTTTTCGGCTATTGCTATAACATCTACCCTAAAACCACGCGCTTTGCCGGAGCATACACCGATATCCTTTTCGGACTTGTGAGTCCCGCCGCGGTGATATTTCTCTTTGCCTGTTTCACTATGATCGTCTTGTTGGTTCTTATCGGAAAGCTTGCCGGGCGAAATAGTATCTATGTGTTCGGGGGCCTGCTGGTAGTGGCTCTCGCTGTACTGTACTTTAATTTACCGAATATGTCTTACAGTGGTTTTATATTTGTTTTGCTTGATATTGCCGCTGCCTCAGCAGTCTTGTTTGTTTTAGCGGGTGCCATCGCGCAATGTTCCCAAGGAGATAAAAAGGGGTTCATGCGCTGCATTCTGTTGCTTATGACAAGCACTTTAATCGGGGTATCTCTGGCTACGGTATTTATTGAAACTACGATTTCTGACTCCGCGATCTATTTGCCTGACTATATACGTGACGGCATCATCATAGGTATACCGGCAATTGGCTTTATCGCATTAGCGCTGGTATTTTTCGTCTTGTCACGCACTGTGTTTTTTCCTGCTCCTTTAGATGGGCGAGGCGATGTGCTTGGTCTTTCAGATTTGGCGAGAGCAAGTAAAATCCTGACCAAGCGGTTTTCGTTGACCGCGCGTGAAGAAGAGATAATCGAGATGCTTCTGCAGGGTAGAAGCGGACCGTACATTTCAGAGAATTTCTATCTTTCAAAGAGTACGGTGAAGACTCACATTCGACATATTTACGATAAAACCGGCGTCTCGTCACGACAGCAGCTGATAGATTTGGCGCACAGTGTGACAGTGGACGAATCGGCGCATGTTTAAAGCAAACAGGACCGAGCGTCAAAAGGACAGCGCGTGTTTGGGAAACACGTTTTCCTAATCACTTTTGCCAAGTGGTCACACATAAAATGAAGGACTATTCTGCAAATCAAACACATAATGCGAAGGACTATTGCTACACCTTCCCACATTTCAAGAAGACGATTGGTGTCATAAATATACTGTTTGTAACAATAAATGTAACAAATTGGCAGATTATGACACTGGGCCCATCTACATTCAAGGCTGAGATTTTAGATCGATTGGGGCTTGTTTGTTGCACGCCTGTGATCAGGGCCAATTTGGGTAGGATACTTCAAGAGGAAGGAGTTAAAGATACGGTAGGCATCTTAGATTTTGAAAGACAACTGTGAGGCCGAACTATTTTTTCTGATAGCATAATGGCAGATGCCGCAACTAAAACCCAGAAGAACAGTGGAGGCTAAGAAATATCAGCATAACGAAGGGCAAATAGTTACGAAAATACATTACGTTACATTTCCAACACTGAATGATCTCCTGCTCTATTGTTTCTTCCGGATATACGTGCATTAATCGATGCGATTGTCACCTTTGTATCCCGACCTTCGCGGCGCGCGTCGAGTATCCCTGATTTGATCATATGCGACACGCGTGATCGTGTTACGCCAAGTCGGTCTGCCGCTTCAGATGCGGATACGACATCTGTGACGGAATCGGGGCCAGCTTTTACGAATATCGTTGCTACGTGTCCGCCTTCCGGCGCAACGTGCCCCGTCGTACGAGCGGGAACCGGTTCACCATCAAATAACAAAGAGCCCACATAAGTCTCTATGGCGTCTCCCGCATTGAGTATCGCTTCTTCTTGGTTGTTACCCTCTGTGAAGCATCCTTCTAAATCGGGAACTGTCACGCAATATCCGCCATCTTCATCGGGAGTCAAAAGCGCGTCATAAATACATCTCATTTTTCACCTTGTTTTATCATTTAAGTTTTAAGTTTTAAGTTTTTATAGTTTATATCATGTCAATCATAGTTTACATAGGATGTTCGTTAGTGTGGTTACTTCTATCTAGTGGCCTTCGAGAATTGGTCATAAGATTAGATTCGTCAAAAGCCACTAATCGTTCAATCCTTTTCCTTCGAGAATCCGCTGCATAGATTTTTCAATCCTTGACTCTCGGGTTTTCGATTGTTTGGGTTGGGAAAAATAGAGGACGTAAGCTCTTTGCCGACCTGGCGTTAACGCTTCGAAAGCGGTCTTCAAGTCAGGGATCTCATCGAATTTATGTTGGAGTTCTTCCGGGATTGAGAATTCAATATTCTTTTTATAATCCACCTTCAAACCGGCTTTTTCAACTTCGATGGCTTCGTGGATATACTCTTTAAGGATGGTTTCCATCTCGACTATCTCTTGAACATTGGTGAACCGAATCTGGCGTCCTGCCTGCACATTCTCGGTTTGTTGGACCAGAAGGCCTTGGGTATCATGCAGTAGAGATCCTTTGATGAACAACAGCGCACAATAGTCTTTGAATCCATGGATTAAAACTACGTTGGTTCCCTCAAATAAGTAACAAGGGTTGCCCCACTTCAGTTCTTCGGTCAACCCGCAATCGAGAACGATCATTCTCAATTTCTTGAATTCTTCCTGCCACTTTTCTTCTCTACGTATAAATTCATCAACCTTGGGATTCATTCTGCTTGATGCTGTTTGCTCAGTAGAATTTTCGCTTTTCACGATGAAACCTCCTAGGCAGTATTTCGAACTTCAAAGGATGAAAATACCGGTATCAATTCTACTCTTCAACAAGGCACATAGTCAGGATATCTGTACTTTCATCCCTATCCCCCATTTTAGAATAGGGGAATATCTTATAGTTCTGCACTTTTGTGAGATTAATCTCTAGGCGACATTGCATATCCTTCCTTGTAAGGATAACGACTCTCAATACAAATCGAATGGGTCTGTTATCAGGGAAATGGGAAGGAGTATATATGTCCGAGCATTTGGAAATGGATCGTCGTAAGTTTATAACCGGGCTAGCCGGGGTCGCTGTAGTTGGCGCAGCGGGTTCGTTTATGGGTTGTACCGCTTCGGGGAAATCGGCGACACCCGCAGCAGCTGAAATCACGGAAACAGCCTCAAGTGGAACTGTAGACTGGCTTGGCACTGCGCCGGAAATCACGGAGGCCGTCGAAACCGTAGAAGCTGAAGTCGTTATTATCGGAGCCGGTGTTGCGGGTCTCGCTGCAGGTCTCGCAGCTGTCGAAAACGGTGTGAAACCGGTGATTCTGGAGAAAGGAGCGACATCACGTAACGGTGGTGGAGTGCACGGTGCAGTGAATACAAAGATACAGGCTTCCAGTGGGATTTCGTTCTCACCTACCGATGTCGACAAACTTATCAAAGCGGAAATGAAGAACTCCGGTATGAATGCCGACGAAACCATGCT
>JAAXUU010000001.1:0-15928 GCA_013335845.1 Actinomycetota bacterium | reverse complement strand
CGGAGCCGTCCTCGATAAAATCATCGACCTTACCAATGCGGATGGTGTCGAGAGCCGCATTAATACACTTCCTCTTCCGGACTACAATCAAGAGGAAGAGGAGTACTTTACCGAAGGTGCGTACCCCGTAGGCCACGCAGTCGGTCCGGGAGATGCAAACGGTCCCGCTATCGATGCTCTCACTAAGAAGATCACAGCTGAGGGCGGAACGTTTTATTATTCAACGCCCGGAGCCGCTCTTATCCAAGATGAAAGCGGTGCTATCACCGGAGTTTATGGACAGAAAGCCGACGGTGGCTACATCAGGTTCAATGCAAGCAAGGGTGTTATCGTGACGACAGGTGAATATGCCAACAATCCGGCTATGGTAGAGGCATTCGTTCCGCAGATTGCGGGAACGGGCCTCAATTGTTTCTATGCACCTGCTGTTAATACGGGCGATGGCCATAAGATGATGGTTTGGGCAGGCGCGCAGATGCAACGAGCGCCCCATGCACCGATGACCGCGTGCACGTTCCTCGTACCGCAACCTGTGCCATTCCTCCTGGTGAACAAGCAGGGCGAGCGTTTCCAGAATGAAGCGAGTTCGAACTTCATCGCTTGGAACTCCGTCGGGCATCAACCTGATTTCACTGCGTTCCAAGTATTCGACTCACGCTGGGCTGAGGTTGCCAACGAGTTGAAGGTTATGACGTGGATGAATACCTACCTTCCGGATGCGGCAACGAAAGCAACGGTCGAAGAAGGTTCGTTGAAGGCAGATACCCTTGAGGAACTTGCCGGACTTATAGGAATAGACCCCGTGGCATTCGTCGAAACCGTCGAGCGTCGTAACGCACTTGCCGATTCCGGTCACGACGATGATTTCGGTCTCCCACTAGACCGTCTCGTAGCAACGAAAATCACAGAACCTCCGTTCTTCGCAAATCAGAATGTCCTCATCGGCTTCGGTGTTTGTCTCGGTGGTGTTTGGGTTAATAAAAAGATGCAGGTTTTGGCTGCCGAAGGTACAGCGATTCCGGGTCTTTATGCTGCGGGTAATACGGTCGGACGCCGTTTTGGCACGAGCTATTTCCAGGAGCTTTGTGGCTTGAGTAACGGCATGGCCGATGCCCATGGCTATGTTGCAGGGCGTGAAGCTGCGACTAATTCGACCCTCGCTTAATTCTCGAATCATTACATAAAACTCGAGACCGGAGCTCTTGCTCCGGTCTCGTTCGTATTACGGTTGCATAGATTGATTTTCATTCCGAATTAGTGTGTGGTGTCCTGAAATCAGTGGCACTCAACAAGGGCGCTTGCATTATAATGCAACGGGGGATGTTCGTGTTCTATTGCCGGTGGTTATCGTATTGCAGCTTATAGCCGGAATACCAGCATAATTCGCTATGGGGGATTGATGAAGCGCTTACGTGAGTCGGTGTTTTCGAATGCACATTTCTTGCAGTTGATGATTGGCTTCGGTCTATACTGGGGGTGGGTTGATACCGCCTTTTTCATGCCCACCCTTTATCATCCTGTGAACGTCGCTGCGATATCGCTTTCAATCGTGCATCTGTACGTGCTTGCTCTTTCAATCGTCCCGCCGATAACCGTGCTACTTATCAAGAAACTTCCACGCTCGTTTCTATGCGAACGGAAAACGCTTCTGGTCGCTTCCAGTTGCGCACTATCAGGTAGTGCCCTCATGGTGGCATACAGCTACCTGCCTCTAACGGTGATTCTTGTGGTGGCGATTGTCGCCGCCGGCCTAGGCATGGGTCTTGTCGGGATAGCTTGGGGAGTCGCCGCCTCGAAACTTGGCGCTAAAGGTGCCAGTATCTGCATCCCCGGAACATTTGCCCTAGCTGTTCTATTTGGGCTAATCGTAACCAACGCATATCCTCTTCCTGCAACTGTGCTAACGATTGTATTTCCGGTAATTTCTGTATTTCTGCTTAATCGTTTTCATACTAATCCCATCAACCATGCTGAAGATGCGCCTCAAGTTAAGCATAGTGCCAGCGAGCAGGAATTCGACAGTTCGATACCGCTTCTTGAAAAAGTCCAACCGCGTTTTCTTCTCATATTGCTTATGTTTTTCGCGACATTCGGAATCATGGAATATCTGCTTGTTCTTCCTGCTCCAAATGCGAGTGAGATAGGACATCAGAATATTCTGGTGCGCGGCGCGATCGCTCTGATTATATTTTTGGGGACAACCCTTTTCTCTTGGAAGCCGACGGTCACCTATAAAACCGGTTTTCTACTCATGATTGCAGGTTTTCTTGCGGTTCCGTTTGTGAAAAGTCCAGCTCTTTCGTGCGCCGTCATCATGGTAGGGTACACATGCTATGACATGATGGCTTGGATCGTCATCTGTTCTCTGGGGTCTATTTGGGAATTCGATACATCGCGTATCATCTCGCTTACTCGCGCGGTTGGCTTGGGCGGCACGTTACTTGGTTCCCTGATTGGGCTGGCGTTCAATTCATGGACGAGAATCGAACCGGTGAATATCGCCATTGTTGTGACTGTTGTCGTCTACCTTTTGATAATCGCAACGGTTCTTATCCTCGACAGGGGGTCATCCGGATTTTGGTCCTTGATAAAGGTCGAGGGTTCACAGGCGAATCCAACCCAAGATTCGATCGATAGAACAGTTGCAGATATATCCAGGAAATATCTTCTTACGCCCCGCGAAGGGGAGTTTCTTAGTTACTTGGCGGCAGGGCGCTCGATTCCATGGGTTGCAAGCAGGTTATCGATTTCCGATGGCACCGGACGATCCCATGCTCGCCATATCTACTCGAAACTCAATGTCCATTCTCGGCAGGAACTTCTCGACCTTATTGATGGGCACGCAGTGAAATATCAATAAGTCGCTTCTTATATAACGGCGCCCCGTCTGCTTCTGCAAACGGGGCGCTTGTACGTACGGTTAGGTTCGTATCGTGTGGTCTTCTCGGCACTTGAATGGCTTTACTCAGCAGCCTGCTTGCAGCAATCTAGGACTGCCTTGCGAAGACCGTTGGAGCTGTGGGTTGCGCCTGAGACCGCATCGACATGAACGTCGTTTGCGGCTATGATCTCCGGGATCAGCACGTTTTCCATTGCGACAACTCCGATGTACGAAGTCTCCAGCTCATTCACCTGTGTGATTTCCTTGATCTTGCCGCTCGAAATCGTAACCGTTGCGGTAATAGTCCCGAACATGCCGCGCGCCGGCTCGGAGGTGTAGGTGCCATCTTTCATACTCGACGGCATGGCACCCTCGTCCCAGACGATAACGCTCGGGCTCGTATCTCCCTCGGTCGTAATCGTCCCTGTAGCCTCGTTACCTACGAACTCGAGGATATTGTTTGCGGCGGAGCGTCCTGAATTGACATTGTTTGCATTCGTACCGCCGGGAACGTTGATGGTGTAGACGTTCGGCCAGATGTCGGCCGAGTCGACGCCTACGGAGTACAAACCGGGGATGCTCGACCAGTCAGACTTGATGCATTCGAACTTGCGGTTGACACGGATGCCACCGAAGGTGACCATGCATGCTTGGATTTGACGGATGCAATAGAACGGACCCTTGGCCATTGCTACCATGTACTTCGAGGGCTTGCCGAAATCTGCGTCCACGCCGGTGGCGCACATCTCGTTATACCGATCAACTGTCGCAACGAAGGTTTCCACATCGATTTCGGGGAATGCAGCGGAAACCATTTTTGCCAGCTCTTCAATCGTATCTGCGACGAAAGCATCGCCGTAGGGATTGGTCTTGAAGCGCTCATCGATTTCTGCCATCGACTCATCGTATGTATCGGCCGGGAACATGATGTTCTTGACGTTTCCGTTGAACGTCTCGCGATCGAATATCGAGAAGAAATCCTTGTGAACCTGCGTCGGAGTCATGAGAGCCATCCAGTTCTCATCACCCGAGTTCTCGGCGCAGTAGCGCTCGCCGGTTTCCTGGATCCAGATGTTGTTGCCACTATGGGAACCTACAACCAGGCCGTTGCCGCTACCGAAGGTGCCATATTCTCCACCCGGTGCACCCGAGACGGTCAACTGGAACAGACCTGAGAAACGGTCGAGAGCGTCGGTGCCGCCGATTTCTGTGGCCATGCGCAGGCCATCTCCGTTGAATCCATAGAGGAAGCGCTGGACGTTTTCGACGTTTGAAAAATGTCCTCTTGCCAAGTACTCGTCATTGTTTGCGAATCCTCCACCAGCGAATACGACCGCCTTTGCATTGATTTGGATGTAGCTGCCATCGGCTTTCTTCGCGTAGATACCGGTGACCTTGCCGTCAGTGTCGACGATCAGCTTATCGCCAGTGGTGTTGAGGAGGATCGTGGCACCAAGATCCTCTGCGCGTTTCGTCATCGGAGGTGCATAGGCTTCCGCGGCGCGGTTCTCGCCGAACCAGTGGAAGGTTTCGAACTCTCCACCATGATAGTCATCGACGACACCAGTGAACTGAACGCCGTTTTCGATGAGCCATGCGATATTGTCACCGGAGGCTTTGATCAGGTCGAGCCAACGGAGTCCATCAGTGCGATTGTGGTGGTAGCTCATCTCGCGTGAGATAACTGCTGCGGGATCGATATTGATACCGAGACCCTGCTGCATCTGGCTGCCAACGGCGAAGACCCCCTCTGTCCCTCGGCCGCCACCTCCGGTGCCGCCGCTCTTCTCGATAAGGACGACGGACAATCCGTTCTCCAACGCTTGAACGGTTGTCGTCAAGCCGGATATTCCTGCTCCCATGACGCATACGTCGGCAGTATACGTCCCGACGGGAGTGATTGCCTCGGCTTCTTCGGCATTCGCTTCTTCCGACGAGGATGTCTTCGCCGAACACCCGATCAGTGATGACAGAGCAACGGTGCCCCCGATGACTCCTGCCCCCTTGAAGAAGTTTCTACGGTTCATATCCATTCCCTACCCCTTTCTTTGCAAGCCGCTAATCGCCCGATTCAGATTGTTTGCATGGGCGGGCATCTCTATGCACAGCGGCTTGTAAAACACCCTACTTCTTCTATAATCGACATACATCGAACACCGTGGGTGTTCAGGCTCTTCGCTATCACCTGTTGCGGGTGATTTATATTCGAAATGGGGATTTTTGAATACTATCCTGAAGGTTGCGAAAGAAAGGAACTTTCTGTCGTTCTTCGCGGGGATGATGTTCTTTCATGCATGGATACATGCAACCGTGACCGCACCGATCTATGCGACCGAGGCGAATACATTCTTCGTTTTCTCATTGAGTAATGGGACCTTGCTCATCTCGCTTTTTGCGATAATCCTTTTTTCCGCGTGGGTTTCTTCGAGGACGAATCATCGCGTCTTCTCTTATGCCCTGGCTCTTATGGGGATTCTCGGCACGTTGCTCATGGGGTTCGAGAATTACGTCACGCAGGTATCGAACGTACCGGTGATACTGGGGACGATCGCAACGGCATGCAGCACAGGAGGATTGCTGGCGATGTGGGGAGAGGGCTACGTCCGGCTGGTTTCTCCGCGGGCCCAGATCGTCGCAACATTCAGTGCGATCATCGGCAGTTTCTTTCTCTATCTGTTCGTGAATTCGCTTCCCGATGCGATTTCGATCGTGCTTACCGCCTTGTTCCCAGCCGTTTCGGTGCTATGCCTCCGCCATGTTCTGCGCTCGGAGCGGATCGAGTTCATGCCTGAGCAGGAGCAGTCGATCAGAAGCTATAACCCGCCTCGGAAACTACTCATCTACATCATCGTCTTCTCTGTTCCCATCAATTTCTTGAACATGCAGATTTCTTCAACCGGAGCGGTAGTGTCCAGTAGCATGTGGTCGCTTGTGTACTCATGCGTGTTGCTTATCATCGGCATGTCGATTTTCGTGGAAATCGTCCTCGAGAAAAGAAAAACAGCCGTGCTTTCCGTTATCACGGTGCTCCTCACGACAGGGAGTCTCCTCCTCTATCTCTTCGCGAGTTCGAGTAGCAACCTTACTCTGATGCACATCCTTATGTATTCCGGCTATTACCTATTCGTCGCTACGTTCTACAGCTTCCTCGGCATGGTTGCCAGCGTGTCGAAGCGGAACCCATTCCAAACCTTCGCGATCGGGAATCTTGTCAATGCGTTCGGGTTGATACTCGGTACGTTTCTGGGATTCGTAGTCGGCGGTCTTGTGCCTCCTTGGCCGATAATCGCCACGATAACCATCGTGTATGCGCTATTCTTCATCGGCTTCATCTTCATGCCTCAGGCCAAGAGGAATATCTTCGCAATTGGGAATGAAAGCATCGCGCCAATCAAACTGCCCGCCTATCAGAGTATTGCCGAAAGCGTTCAGAATCAGTGCCATAACGCCGCGAAATCATTTGGCCTCTCCAAAAGGGAAGAGGAGATACTCAGCTTGCTCATACGGGGGCGGAACATCCAGACAATCGCCGATGAGATAATCCTCTCGCAAAACACCGTCAAGACGCACGTCAATCACATTTACCAGAAACTTGACGTGCATACGCGCGAAGAGCTGATCATCACCATAGAGCGAGTCGAAATACCGCAAATCGCGCAGTAGTTGGCGGGGTAACACGTGCGAATGCTTGGCGGGCGTGCACCCACGGCAAGGCGCAATTTCATAAAAATCGGCTTGCTAATAACACTGAATAGAGTCAATATAGTGCACCTGCACTGAGCGGTCTTACGGGGATGGATCGGTTCTACGGGGGAGGGGCATGAAAAAGATCGGTTTGAGGACGATTCTGATAGTGTCTATGGTGTTTGTCTTCGGTGTATCATTTGTGGTTTTCATCATCGCCGATAGGAACTCCCTGGTCGAATCGGGGCAAGAGGCCTTGCTCGAGGAAGCCCGGATATTCGCGGATGAGATGGACGCTGTCTGGCAATTCATGGAGTACGCCGAGAAACGCTTCGATGACGACACCGAGGAGTTCTATCAGCAGTCCAATCTCTATTGCGCGTTCGTAGGTAAGAGCGTCGGTGCTATCTTCTCGGCGGATAACGACTATAAGATCCGCTATACGAACGTAGAGCCTCGCAACATAATCGATGCGCCCGATGGATACGAGCTCGAGGCTTTGGCGGTTTTCGAGGCCGACAGGACTAGGACGGAATTCTACGGGATAAGCGAATATGATGGCGAAGAAGTGTTCCGTTATGTTCGCGCTCTCGAGGTCACCGATAGCTGCCTGACCTGCCACGGCGACCCCGTCGGGGAAATCGATGTCACCGGGCATGCGAAGGAAGGCTGGACGCTGGACTCGATTGGCGGTGCGATCAGCATCATCATCCCTCTGGACATGTACAACGCCACGCTGAAGAAGAACATCGCTAATGATGCTTTTTTTGTTACAATAGCCACGTTGGCGGCGTATTCCATCATATTTCTGGTCGTATTCTTCTTCGTGTTCAGGCCGCTCGATAAAATCAAGAAATCATTCGAACTGATGAGCGGTGGCGATCTCGCCATCACGATAGATGAGGAATACGAGGCGAAGGAGATCAGGGAGCTGGTCGCGGGATTCAACGATATGGCTGGGAAATTGAATACCCTCTATGCGAACCTCGAGGAAGAAGTCAAAGACAGGACGCATGATCTCATACAGGCGAATGAGACTTTGGAACACCTCAACAACCTACTCGTCCGAGAAGTGCAGTACAAATCCGACTTCCTTTCGATGGTGAGTCACGAACTGCGGACGCCGTTGACATCCATTCTCGTTTTCACACAGCTGCTTCGAGCGGAAGCAAAAGAACAGCACGACGAAAAGGAAGAACGGTCTTGGTTCGAGATCGAGAAGAATTGTCATATCCTACTCGGGATGATCAACAACATACTGGATATCGCACGATCCGACGCGGGAAATGAGAACGTAGTTTGCGATTTCATGGATCTTGGGGATCTGGCTACGTCCGTAAAAGCAATCACCATCCCTCTGGCGAAGAGCACAGGAGTCGAGTTCTCTGCGTGTGTCGATTCAGACGTCCCTCTCGTGAAAGGCGATTTCGAGAAGACGCTACGCATGCTCGAGAACCTTGCGAACAACGCCATCAAATTCACACCTAAGGGCGGCAAGGTCCAGTTGTCGATCGAATATGACAAGGACGAGGATGCGGTCTATATCAAGACGGCCGATACCGGAATCGGTATCGCAGAAAATGACCGGGAGCGTATCTTCGACCGATTCGTGCAGGTTGACGTCGGTATAACGCGGGATTTCAGGGGCAGCGGACTTGGACTGTCACTTGTGAAAGGGTATTCGGAGTTACAGGGGTATACGGTATCCGTTGAGAGCACGCTTGGAAAAGGGAGCACGTTCGTAGTCCGCATTCCGTCGGAGGCGATCGTGCATTTTGAAGAAGAGGATGTCGACCGATGAAGAAAGTAATGCTCATCGATGATGAAGAGAGTCTGCACACAGCGATCAAGGAGTTGCTTACGAGCAGCGGGTATGCTTTCTGCGGTGCCAGAAGAGGGCAAGAAGGGCTCCAGATGCTCAAGCAGGAGCATCCCGACTTGTTACTACTCGATGTCATGCTGCCGGATCTTAATGGTTTCGATGTATGCACGAAAATCCGGGAAGAGGGCCGTCGAGTCCCCATCATCTTTCTCTCGGCAAAAGGGGATATCGTCGATAAAAGCATCGGGTACAAGGTCGGCGGTGATGACTACGTGACGAAGCCGTTCGACTCGGCGGAACTCCTCCTTCACATTCTCGCAGCTATCCGACGCCACGAAGGCAATGTCAGCTTTCAGAAGAATCCCCATCGGGAAGATACATTCGTGCTCGGCGACCTTGAATTGCGATTCTCCGAACACGAGGCATATGTGAAAGGGCAGCCTGCGAAACTAACGTCCAAAGAATTCGATATCCTAGCTACGCTCGCCATGAATGCCGGTGCGGTATTCACGCGCGAACAGATCTATGAGAAGGTGTGGGGCGAGGATGTCTATAGGGGGCGGAACAGCATCACGGTGTTCGTAAGGAAAATCCGTGAGAAGATCGAAGAGAATCCTTCGGAGCCGAAGTATCTTCTCACGGTCCACCGGATTGGATACAAGATTCCCGAGACGATCCAAGAATCTTAATAATTCCTTAATAACTCATTAAGAAATTGAAAATAGAAAGGTAATCTCCCCTTTATCGGAATCACCTGTTGGCTGTCCTATACTTCTCGCGACGGTACTCGGGGGAGTAGTAAGGGGAAAATCACCAATACAACTCTGCGATACTCCCACTCTGTGGCGTTAGGCTTGCTTTTTGGCGCACGTAAGAAGGAAAAGGAGAGGGAATGAATGAAGAGGTGAAAGGGATAATGGGCTTCAGCCGTCGCAACTTCATCAAAGGGGCGGCGATCGTGGCGTCGACGGGTGCATTGATCGGTTGTTCTTCCGGTTCAGACGAACTCGATGATGCGAGTGAAGTCGAATTCGATGACGGAACTCAGATCTTCGCAGGTGTATGTCGCGGAAACTGTGCGGGCGGATGCTTCCTGAACGTCCACGTGCGTGACGGACAGGTTGTGCGTACGTCGGCAAGGGATTTGCCCGATACCCGCTACAACCGTATTTGCGTGAAAGGCACAACACATGTCGGCCGAATCTACAGTGCCGATCGAATCATGTATCCCATGAAAAGGACGGGCGAGCGCGGTACCGGTCAATTCGAGAGGATAAGCTGGGAAGAGGCGATCGACACCATCGCCGAGAAGTGGAAGGCTTACACTGAGGAGTTCGGCCCCGGTTCCATGGCTGTCTTCTCGGGCTCCGGGAACTATGCGGTCTGCAGCGGTGTGGCGTTCGGTTCCGCTGTGAGCAGGTTCAACAACATCATGGGTACTTCGGTCATCCCCCTGAACGTGGATGCCGCCGCCGGACGCGCAATGGGAATCATCACCGGTTTCGGTCCATATGGCAACAACAATGAGCCCGTAGACTTCAAGAACTCGAAAACGTTCATATGCTGGGGCGCGAACCCCACCATTTCACAGCCGCAGATCATGCACTTCATCTTGGATGCAAAAGAGAGCGGTACGAAGTATATCGTCATCGATGAGATCTTCAATGCGAATGCTGCGAAAGCTGATTGGTTCATCCCTGTCAAAGCGAGTACCGACGGCGCGCTGGCGTTCGGTATCTTGAACGAGATCTTCGCACAAGGGTGGCAGGATATCGAGTTCATCCGTGCCCATACCAACGCACCCTTGCTTATCAAGGAATCTGACGGCATGTTCCTGCGCATGAGTGACTTAGGAGTGGCAGTCGTCGAGGGCGAGGAAAGTCCCTACGCTGTATGGGACGAGGATACCAAACAAGCAGTCGCTCTGACCGATGCGAAGAAGCCTGCAATCGAAGGCGTGAGCGATGTGAACGGCATCGCGGTGCAGACTTCCTACGACCTGATGAAAGAGAAGATCGCCGCATACCCGGCAGAGATCGCCTCTGAAATCACCGGAGTCCCCGCAGCGGATATCAAGGAGCTTGCTCGTATCTATCACGAGGAAGGTCCCGTAAACACCTACACCATGCTCGGACTCAACCACTACATCAACGGCCACTATAACTACTGGTCACTGTTTGCTCTGGGTCTCTGCACCGGTAATGTGGGTAAGCCGGGTGCTGCGACTGGCTTCAGCGAATTGATGCCTTCGAACATCACCAACTTCATGGCTTCTTTCCCCGCGGATTCCGCGGGCACCCTCTGCCAAGGAGCGGGTACCACGATCCTCATCAACAAGGTCGGCGATGTGTTGGACACAGGTCAATACATCGGCAAGGACCTGGTTCTCAAAGGGTGCTACGTCACCAATACGAACCCCTTGGCGACAATGGCGGATCATGAGTACACGGTATCTTGGTTCAACAAAATGGAGTTCATCGTCGTAGCCGATATGTGCCTCACAGAGACCGCTCTGTATGCCGATATCGTACTACCCGCTGCCCATTGGTTCGAGCAGACGGACATGTTCACCAGTTTCGGAACTTCACCCTACATCTTATGGCAAGATAAAGCGATCGAACCGGTTGGCGAGGCGAAGACCGACTTCGAAATCTACCAGGCCATTTGCGAGAAGATGGGGTACGGTGATTATTGGAAGATCGAGCCTGAGGATTACATCGCGGCGATACTCGACTCCGATGGCGCCAAGGCTCTGGGTATCACGTTCGACCAATTCAAAGTAGACAAAGTGGCGAGAATCCTGCCGGGCGAGGTACACCTTTCCTACGAAGGTGGCACATTCGTCACTAAAACCGGCCGCGCCCAGCTTTATCAGGAAGTCGTCGTTCCCGATTACAATATCGGCCAAACAATCGATGAATCAAAGGAGAAGGCACCGTACTGGGAACCTTCGACCTATGCATCTGAGTCGAGTGAAGCTCGCAAGACCTATCCGTTCCATCTTCTGTCCGAGCACATGCGCACCCGCACACATACTCAGTGGTGGGATTGCAAGTACACGGACGAATATGAGCCGGAACCCGTCCTCCGCGTCAACCCCGAAGATGCTGCCCAACTTACGATAGCCGAGGGCGATACGGTGAAAATGTTCAACGATCGCGGCTACGTCGTTATGAAGGCCGTTATCAATGCAGGCCTGCCGCGTGGCACGGTTAGTTCAGGAAGAAGTTTCCAAGCGGATGAGTTCATCGAAGGACATTTCGCAAGTCTTCCACCGAAAGAGTTCAACCAGGTATGCGCCAACCAGTCGTTCAATGACGTTGCTGTTGGCATCGAGAAGGTTTAAGGAGGGTGATTTGAATGACTCGATATGGAATGGCAATAGACCTTACTCGTTGTTTCGGCTGTCAAACCTGTGCTTCGGCCTGTAAAGTGGCCAACAATCTTCCGGCGAAGCTCGTCTTCAATACGGTCTATACCGTTGGAGGAGCGTCAACCGATACTGCAACGGGAACATTCCCGAATTGCACGATGAGTTACCGACCGGTTCAGTGTCAGCACTGTGACAATGCTAAATGCGTCGAAGTGTGCCCAACAGGTGCTACGACCAAGGATGATGACGGTATCGTCTCGGTCGACAGTGAGTTGTGTATCGGATGCGGATCCTGCATAAAGGCCTGTCCGTATAACGTACGTACGCTTATCGACGCCGAGCCGGAATACTACCTCGACGTAGTCGTTGGCGAAAGCGATGCTCCTTCCCACAAGACGGGCACGGTTGAGAAGTGCACGTTCTGCAAGAATCTGATTGGTCGCGATGAGGTGCCTGCATGTATGCAATTATGTCCTGCTCGCGCTCGTTTCTGGGGAGACCTCGACGATCCCGAGTCAATGGTCTCAAAAGCTATTGAAGGACGAGATCACGAGTTCTTTATGGAAGAAGAAGGAACGGAACCCAAGGTTTACTATCTGGTGTAATGCTTTCGGGGTTCGGAGCCGCTCCATCGTCTCCGAACCCCGAGGTTTGCAAAAGGGTCCACAGAAAGGTTATGTATGCAACAGTATGAGAACGTGCAACTTCGCAAGGCGATAGCGTCAAGCGACTTATGTGCACTGCTTGCGGCCGCGTTCCGTTTTCCCGATGAAACTTTGGCCGACGCACTTTGTTCGGGCACGTTCGAGCTTGATGCGATCGCCTCTCTTGAAGAGGTGGGCGCATCCGATGATGATCTAACTTTGGTGAAGCAGTCGTTTTCGGACCTCTCGGGTGGCAATGACCCGACAGCGTTGCTTGACGCCATGAGAAAAGAGCATACCCGCCTCTACGATATGCCCGGAGTATTCACCAAGATCCAGATATATGAGGGCCCCTTCCGTTTCGTGGCGAACGGCCATGTGGGTAAGCCGACCTTATTCCTGTCTCCGGTCACCATAGACGTCAAGAAACAGATGATCGCTGCCGGGGTGATATCAAAAAAATACCGCAGCGAACCGGTCGATAGTATCTTCGTCGAACTCGAATTCATGAAGTATCTCTATGCGCAATTGGGCAAGAGCCTTCTCGAGGATGATAAAGCAGCCCAAGTTGAATGGCTTGGGCATATCAAAAGCTTTAGAGAGAACCATTTCGCTATCTGGGCGCCATCGTTTATGGAGGCAACCGCAAAAGAGTCAACCCTAGCAGCCTATATCCAAATCGCTCTGATCGCTCGTATCGCGCTTGGATACATTCTCGGAGAAAATGATTAATATGAAATTTCTTGTCGTTCTCATAGTCGCAACCATAGGTGTCCTTCTATTGAAGAAGGCGATCAAGAAGTACCCGTGGGCCTTCTATGCAATCGCTATAGTATTGGATTTGTTCTACATCCTTGGTGGCATGATCGAACTGCCAAGTATCATTCGTGGGCTTCTGTTCATATTGATGCAGAAATGCACGCTTTCGCTTGCTCTTTTCGTCGTCGTCATGTACATAGGTGTGTTCAGCAAGGCGTCGAAACCGAGTCGTTATCTTACTCCGATCCGTGGTGAACTCTCGATAATCGCGTGGTTCCTCGCGTTGGGACATATGGTCACCTATCTCATGTCCTATACACCGCGTGTACTGAGCGGACTGGGCTTTATGGATGTCAGCATCGTCGTCTCGCTCGTGATCGCGATCCTGCTGTTCATCCTGCTGATAGTGCTCGGACTCACATCATTCGAGTTCATCAAGCGCCGTATCAGTTTGCAGATGTGGAAGAAAATCCAAGCGTGGGCATACGTGTTCTTCGGACTTGTATATATTCACCTGATGTTGTTGCTTTTACCCTCTGCTCTGAGCGGGGGAGGGACGGCGCTGATCAGTGTCGTCGTATATTCTGTGATCTTCATCGGGTACCTCGTGGCGCGGGTTGTCAGAGCTCTTCGAGATAAGACGCAATAGAACCCCGGCCTATCGGCCGATTGAAGAGGTACGAGGCAGGGATTCTGAAGGAGGCGGATGCGACAGGCTCCGCGGAGTTCGCGACTGGGTGGTAACTGTTCTGGGGGAGAAAGACGGTTACTGCCCGGCGCTCGGGGCTAGCGACGGTTTATTTCATCACGCGTTCATTGTTTTAATCGAATGATAATTTGGCGTTAGAACATGCCGCATTCTCCCACTACTGCAGTTTTACGTAACCCGCCGAACGACCGCCACCGACTTTTCCTATCTTGCCTTCGCGTATTAATTCGGCGAGCACTCTCTCTACGGTTGTCGCACTGATATCGGGGCACTCCAAAAGGATGTCTTTTTTGGTTATTTTCCCAAGCCTCCTCTCGAAGATATCCTCTACGCGCTCGGCTTTGGTTTTTTTATTGACAACCAAACCTTCAACGCGCTGTGAAAATTCTTTATAGGCAGAGAGAATCGTGCCAAGTAGATAACGCACAAAGGGCGCGTACTGGTTCTCGTTAGTTTCCCAACCCCTTGAACTACTTGCAAGGACTTCATAATAGGTCTCTTTACTCTTCTCAATGACCATCTCAATGCTTATGTATTTGCCAACAAGATATCCGGCTTTGTAGAGCAAAAGCAGTGTTAACAATCTGCTCATTCTGCCGTTTCCGTCATTAAAGGGGTGTATGCAAATGAAGTCGAAAACAAACATAGGCACTAAAAACAACGGGTCGATTGTGGTGGATTCTACTGCGTCATTAAATATCGAACACAGGTTCTCGATGGCTAAAGGGGTTTCAACCGCAGAAAGTGGTTTGAAGCGGATTACTTGGTTGCCCTGATCATCGAATTCAACAATCGCATTGTTTCCGTCTTTCCAATGTCCGGCAAACGATGAATCGGTATACCTATACATGTCTCGGTGAAGCTGCAAGATGACATTCGGGGTAATCCCGATATACTCGTAGCTTTCGTGAATCATACCGAGAACATCCCTGTAGCCAGCTATTTCTTCTTCCTTGCGGTTCTTGGGTTCTGACTTCTGTGCCATCAATTCATTCAAGCGCTTGTCAGAGGTGAAGATGCCTTCTATTTTGTTAGATGCATCGGTGCTTTGTATTCTTGCGACCTCGTGAAGCGCGTTGAGGGTGTCTGCATGTACCTCAAGATAGAGTTCTTGCTTTCCTCGGTATTCATGTAGTGCCGAGACTATATTTATAATCTCCGAATTCATGAGATCTGACGGTAAAACGCCGTAGTTAAAGGTTCTCACAATCTGCCTCATCTCAAATTAATTTAGGTCATTTTATCACTATATGATGCAGATTAATAGAAGATGATGCAGAATAACCCTATGGCGGTAATGCAGGGCATGAATGACGGGCTTTTCGAAAAAAGCATATCCAAAAGGCGGACACCATCTAGGAGCTTGCTTAAAGCTCAGTATATCTGCTGAAGCTTTGCGGACGTACCGTCACCTTCGCCCGACTGGTCGGCAAGGCACTCGCTGTAAAATAAGGTCAATCCGATAAGGCCGTTTTGAGAGCAAATCGCATCACGCAAGGGTTATGGTGAAGCCCCACAGTCGAACGGAATTCATGTTCATCCGACTGTGGGGGTCCTTACCAACTAACGTTCAAGTACTTGTACTATTTCTTAGCCCAATACTGCTTCGTCTCTTCATACGTTGCCGGGGTCTTGGGGGTTACGTCCCCTGTGACCGCGTGGATTGCCGCGTAACGACCCATGTCCATATAGGACCCGCAGCAAAGACCGCCTTGGGCGAGGTTCCACTCGAGACCGCCGCATATGTCACCGGCGCCGGACCCGACTGAGTAAAGACCCTTGATGACTTCACCGCTGGCGTTGAGTACTCTGTAGTTACCATCTACGACGATTCCAGAGTTGATAGCGCTGCAGCGGATCCACTGACGAATGCCCCAGTACGGCGGGGTGTCGATGGGGTGCAGGCTGCTCTTGGCAACGCCGTATTCTGCATCGATCCCGGAGGCGCAGTACGCATTCCACTCCTCGATACTTTTCTTCAGGCCTTCTGCCGGGATGCCGAGTTGCGTGGCGAGTTCATCCACGGTGTCTGCACGGTGCGTATCGATGAGTCCGG
>JAAXUU010000298.1 GCA_013335845.1 Actinomycetota bacterium | reverse complement strand
CAAGAAAGTGCCGCCTATCTGCGCGAGTCGCTTCCGCAGATCCCGAGGGTCGGGATTATTCTCGGCAGTGGTTTGGGCTCCATTGCGAGCGAGATAAACGACTCGATCAGCCTGCCGTATGCGAGCGTTCCCTACATGCGCACGAGTACGGCTCCCGGGCATAGCGGTCGTTTCGTGTGCGGCACGCTCAATGGAGTCTATGTTATATGCATGCAAGGCCGCTTGCACGCATATGAGGGTTATAGTGCGAGTGACGTCGCATATCCCATCCAGGTCATGAAAGAGCTGGGTATCGAGGCTTTGATCCTCACGAACGCATCCGGTGGTATCAACACGTCGTATGCGGTCGGCGATATCATGGTCATTTCCGATCATATAAACTTCACGGGACTCAACCCTTTGGTCGGCCCCAACGATGATGAGGTCGGTCCTCGGAGCCATGATATGTCACATGCATATTCACCACGCTTACGCGAGTTGGCGAAACAGGCCGCGTACCAGCAGGGCATCCATCTGCAGGAGGGCGTGTACATAGGCTGCTTAGGCCCTTCTTTCGAGACTCCTGCGGAAATCCGCGCATTCCGTATCTTGGGCGCCGATGCCGTCGGCATGTCGACGGTCTTCGAAGTGATCGCCGCCACTCACTGCGGGCTTCCCGTGCTGGCATTCTCCCTTATAACCAATATGGCCGCCGGTATTGTGGCAGACGATACCATCACGATGGAGGAAGTCGCCGATATCGGCGGCCGCAAAGCGGTTCAAGTCTGTGCTCTCGTTCGGGATATCGTAGGAGAACTTTGAGATTTACACGCTATTCAGCGCAACATTACGTATGGGGCATCATCATTTATTCCACGATATGAATGCCCAGCTGGTGTATTGTCTGTAATTTCTCGTCCAGATGAGATGTCCTCCATCGTTCTTCGTTTGGACGATGTGTTCCTTGCAGTAGGTTCCGAAGAGGAGCTCCTCTTCGGGGGTCATCTCATGTAGGGGGAGACGGATGCTTGCAACGGCATCCTCATACGTTGCGTACTCGACGACCTTGAAACTGTCGATATAGCGTAATTCCGGTCGTCGATCCATAGAGAACAAGATGTTCATGCAGTAGACGTAATCGTGGTTCTGATAGGCAGGCCGTCCGATCGCGTCCCACAGGATTCTGTCATACCGAGGGGAATCCGTTGCGGAAACGGTTATGCAGACTCGGCGTTTTGCCATCGCATCGATCTTCTTGAGTGCCGCCTCGAGATCGGCTACGGCAATCGAACGGCTGGCGACGACAACATCGACCTCCTCGATACCGGCCGCTAGCCAGTCGTCTTCCCATGCCGCTAAGACGGTTCTGATGTTCGTGAGCCCCTCGTCTCGCGCCTCCTGTTCGAGGTATTCGAGCATCTTCGGTGAGAAGTCCGCGGCAATGACGTCGTGCCCTTGCTTCGCGAGAGGGATACTGAGGGTGCCGCTTCCACAACCCATGTCGAAGACGGTTTCGCCTTCGCGGAGCGCTGCAAAGTCCAGGAAGGTTTCAAGGTAGGCGGATTGACCTGCCTGTTCCTTGAAAGCGTGCGCACGACCATCCCAGTACTCGGCGCTATCGGGTTTTCTACGCACTTTTTGTGCTGCGATCCATTCTGCGCCCCAGTCGATGCCATGGAAAAGCGTCATGTCTCTCGCTCCCAATCCCATACGCTCACTCGCCGATCACATGATAGTACACATCGATTCCGGCGCAGGTCTTGCAGAGAGTGCGCCCTTCGACTTGCACGTCGCGCCCGTCCTGGACCTGCTCGCCGCACTGCTCGCACAAGACTTTTCGCTTGGGTCGTCCCGGTAGGTCGAACTCCGTGAGGTCGACGGTGACTTCTTGGACCGTGAAGAATTCCTCGTCGCTGAACTGATTGTAGAATTCAACCACATCGGCATCTTTTGGAGCGTGCGCCATCCCACTTACGTAGACCCGGATGGCTTTGTCGGTCGCAATGTCATAAAAGGTAGCAGCCATCTTCCCAAGATCGTGCCACTTCAGGCGACGACGACCCAAGCTGCACCGGCACACCGTAGCGACCGCATCCGCCAAGCAGCGGTCGGCTTCGACGATGGCGATCAGGTCACGGTACTTCTCGGGTTCATCGATTCCGAAATAGGAGAGTCCGATACGAGTGACGCGTGTTCCCAATACCTGTCCAGCGCAAAGATGGCCGTGAAATTCAATGGCTTGTGCCAGATCTTCCTCGAAACTCCGCTTCATTTCATTCCTCTCTTTGAATTCCTGACATCGCGTAGACACCTAGGTATCAATCCTACTACGCAAGTCTATGATCGGTGTGCTACTTTCTGCATAGTAGCACATGGCGTATGCCTAGCGTAGATTCGTGATGTAGTATTCTCATGATAGTATAGAGATTTGGTAGCACGTACTTCTTCTGCGGCACGTTGCGCGGCATCCTGTGCAAGAGGAGAAAAGTTGCGGGTTGGTATCCAAGTATTCTTTCAGGATTGCGCGATGGTACCATGAACGTGTTGATTTTGGTTGTATCTCTAACAAACGAAAGGAGACTTCATGCATAATTCCAAGTTCTATGTTTGTGCGCACTGCGGGAATGTCATTGTCAAAGCACATGATTCCGGCGTCGAGGTAATCTGCTGCGGAGAGCCCATGAAGGAAATGGTTCCCAACACGACCGATGCTTCGGTTGAAAAGCATGTCCCGGTAGTGGCGAAAGACGGGAACACCGTTGTCGTCAAAATCGGTTCCGTAGAGCATCCAATGACCG
>JAAXUU010000056.1 GCA_013335845.1 Actinomycetota bacterium | reverse complement strand
GCTATGTACAAGGACGCTGACGGCACCGTGCAACATGACGATGCGACGTGTATCGGTTGCCAGACCTGCGTGAAGGTCTGCCCCTACGGCGCTCCGCAATACATGGAAGATGACGGTATCGTACAGAAGTGCGACACCTGCTCTGCCTTGCGTGCCGGGGGCATGAGTACGGTATGCGTAAGCGCGTGTCCTATGCGCGCTATCGACTTCGGTGAAATGGATAAGCTGCGCGCTAAGTACGGCGAAGGCTTGGTGAGTGAGCTACCATGCACGGAGCCCTCAAGCACGACTAGCCCCAATCTGCTGATCAAGGCCAACACCGCTGCCCTGCGTGATGACTTCACTGAGATCGTTCTGTAAGTTCAACTGCTCTGTATAGTGCGGGGGCCGCCACGCGCGGTTCCCGCACCGGATAGAATCGATTGGGAAAAGCAATGACAACTGAAAACGAAATGACGACCGACGTGGGAATGGCAAACCAAGAAGCGCTTTGCTCGGAATCGCAGACCGTGGAGGCACTGCTTCTCTCTCGTATCTATCTGTACACACTCTTCCACAAGTTGCTTGGCGGCAATCCCTCTGCCGAGCTTATGGAAGCGTTGTTATCTAACGCCACGATTGAAATCTTGGATGGCTACGCGGGTGATGATCCATCTCTAGGTAACGTGATGGAGTTCCTCCGCATGCTGCGTGCCGGCGAAGGTGCCGATATCGCTATGTTCGCCGATGAAGTGAAAGGCGAGTTCACGCGTCTTTTTATGGGCCCGGGCGCGCCTGAAGCATTGCCGTATGAGTCACCCTATCGCACCAACGAGGCCTCGTATTTTCAGTCTAACACCGTAATAGTGCGCCACATCTTCGCTGAACACGGGCTGCAAGCTAAACGCTTTGGGCATGTGCCGGATGACCACGTCTCGCTTATCTGCGCCTACTTGGCACACCTAGGACAGCGAGCACTCGAGGCGATGCGCGTTGGAAACCTCGCGGCTTTGCATGCAAACTTGCGCGATCAGCAATCCTTTATGGCGACACATGCAACAAACTGGTTCTCCGACCTTGCGCGCAAAGCCCGAACCGGGCAGACTGCGCGCCTGTATCCGCAGATGCTCGAGTCACTCGCGCAATTCGCCAAGTCCGATGCGATCTTTCTTGGCGAAGCTGCCTATTGGTCTGAGTGCCTTATGACAGATGCTGAGCCTGAAGCCGCGACCACACAGGTAGTTACGGCGCTTCAGCCTCGGAGTGATGCACTCGCTGCCACCGAAGCAGAACTTGACACGCTCAAGGCAATCCGCCTGTTTGGCCTTGAAGACTGCGAGCTTGTCACTATCATATAGTTCGCGTGCGGGTTATAGCCCTACAAACCGCTTACAAAATGCCCGACACAACGAAAAAGCTCCGAAGCCAAAAACCTCGGAGCTGTACGTTTTTTGGTCGCGGGGACAGGATTTGAACCTATGACCTCCGGGTTATGAGCCCGGCGAGCTACCAGACTGCTCCACCCCGCACTATGTTGCCGAAATAACGACAAGAAGAATACTATAACTGTTCGCACTCCCTATTTCCAGTGAAAATGATGACGATTTCGCGAAAATTCACATTTCTCGGTGACTGCACATACCACGTATGATCCGTAGAGGAGTATGCATAAATTTTACCGCCATTTTTCAGAGTTAGGCACAAAATACAGCGTTTCAACACACATTCAACCACTAAATGGTGTATATTTCATCGCTAATAGTGCACGCATTGCGAAGGACATCCTTTGAAAGCTCAACTGCAATGTGTTTATGGTGGCAGCAGGAATCATCACTCCATCTTCCGCGGACAGGAGTTGCGAGTTCGTCGCCGCAAAAACCTTAAGATTATGTTTCTCGCCATACTGATCATCTCGATTTTAGTATGCTTACATCTAGGAATGACCATGCGTGTGAATGAAAACGAAAACCGAACCGCCTCATATCAAGCCTCGATTGCTGTTTCTATAGCAGCTGTCGAAAACTCAGTGGGAGATTCGGTTCGTGTCTGATACAGAGCGCTTCAGACCCCGTCCCGATAGGGACCGCTACGTCTCCCCTAAAGAATATGTGCGAATGGACGACTTCGACCTCGCGCCTCCGGAACCCTCACGCAGGAAATATTCCCAACGCAGCTCCTTTTACACACGCAATGAACGATACGCGCAAAACGATCGTTACATCCGGGACGAGCGCTACTCCCGAGATGAACGCAATCCACGAAGAGAGCGTTACGTACCACAACCCAAACGAAACGTCTGGCCGCTACTTATTGCCGGAGCTATCATCCTTATCATACTCATTGCCTTCACGGTTATTCAGATCCGCGGTGCCGCCGTGACAAGTGCCGCCATCGAACTGGATAGCCTCACTGCGAACGACTCAGCCGCAGCTAACGTACCCGTGGTCAAGGAACTCACCCCCACCCCTTTGATTGCAGAATACGAAGATGTGCTCATCCACTGCCCTATCAACACGGATGAACTAACGGAACTCTGCTTCCACCAAGCGTCATTCGAATGGGGACTCGTGTTGCAAACAGAACTTCCAGAGATAGACGCCGAGACGTGTATAAACAATCACGGCTCAAATCGCCCGTCAGAGCAACCCACCGGTAATGTCTATCTCAATGGCTCGGCTCTGCATGTCTGGCGCAGCGACGCCTACACGGAAATAGATACAGCTATCGATTGCGGAGGATCGATCGGCGCGACGGTCTATGCGCCGGTCTCTGGAACGGTCGTCCTCGTGAAGCGATACATGCTCTACGGAGAGTGCGAGGATTACGAGATACACATCCAGCCGACTGACCATCCCGAGCTCGATGTGGTCATCTTGCACACCACTGACATCCAGGTCGTAGCAGGAGATGAGGTTATCGGTGGAGTGACCGTCATGTCGAAAGTGCGCAATCTGAGCGATTTTATCGACGGAATCCAGCTCGAGAACTTCACCGCGGATGGCGATATGGGAAACCATGCACATGTGCAGGTAAACTATGCCTACTATGAGGATTACACAGGACTCGACGGAGCTATCACAGTCGAGTAGGAGAGCCGCACCGCATGACGAACTCGGGAGCTAGACGTGCGAGATGTGCTCCTTGTATCGACGGTCGAATTCCGAACGTACCAGCATGACCCTTCGGTCACACCCGCAACAACGCAAACCGATATCGGCTCCTATGCGGGTGATCTCCCATTCATTGACTCCGCACGGGTGTGCCTTTTTCAGGCGCACCACGTCACCTGCCTTCACGGGTACAATGGGTTTAACCACCGATGCCTCCATCGCTTATCGAATCTATCGAACTTGCCGCGCAAATACGCGAAAAAACAGCTAGAATGTACGGATTCAAGTATACGTTATTTGCACACAAAGGAGATAGCATGGGAACACGCACCGTCCTATCTGTTCTAGGACAAGACCGCAGCGGTATCGTCGCCCGCATTGCGACCACTCTCGCTGACGCCGGCGCCAATATCGATGATATCCGCCAGACTCTTCTCGGCGATCTCTTCTCAATGACTATGTTGGTGACCGTCAATGAAGACTTGTGCTCGTTCGAAGACCTGCAAGCACGCCTCACGGAGGATGCGGAGACGCTCGGGATGCAGATCACGCTTCAGCGCGAGGATGTATTCCGCTTCATGTACGAGGTTTAGCGCGCCGCTTAGTACGTCACATGTAGATAGTCGCTTCAGAGAAAACCACCCAACTGGGTGGTTTCTTGCTTTTTACCGGGGATGCAGCGATTGACACCACAGTTACCGGGCAAACATCGGCCGGAACAAACGAAGCCCCGCTATTCCGGGTGCTTCGTAAGCGTTTATGGCTTGGATCGAGTGGCATCCGTTGCTATTCGATTGCGATCTTCTGAGTGGGCGGTGCCTCTTCTTTCTTTGGAACCACAACGGTGAGGACGCCTTCCTCCAGCTTTGCCGTGACTCCTTCGGCGGCCGCCTTATCGAGGTATACACCGCGAGACATAGAGCGAAGACGACGCTCGCGATGGATGTAGTTCTTCTTCTCCTCGGTTTCCTCTTCCTCATGCTTGACGTTGATGACGAGTTTGCCTTCGTCGATCTCGATATCGATCTCCTCTTTCTTCACACCGGGGAGGTCGGCTTTGATGACATACTCCTTCTCAGCTTCCTCTACGTCAGCTTTGAATATATCACCTTCTTCTGCTTTGGGGATGCCGGCGAAAAAATCTTCCAACATATTGAATAGCTCACCGGGAGTATCTTCGAACATACCAACGCGTCTAGGAACTAAAAACGTCATAGTGACCACTCCTTCCCAAAACCTGTTGTTAAAGAGGGTTGTCATCTTTTCCAAGACACCCTCCATGCGCCTCGTTTATAGCACCGGCAAACAGGAAGTAGCTAGCACATTCGGCATCTATAACCTATTCGTTACTTGGTGTTGTGTTCAGTCCTGATGGTTTTCAGCCCTGATAGAGCTGGTGTCCCTTATGTATGCCATTGATGGAATACTCAGCCCATTCTGCGATGTTCTCGGCATGATCGCCTATACGCTCGAAGTACTTCGCAATCATCAGGAAATCCATCGCCTCGCTTTCGTTGGGACCTCCTTGTCGGATATCGGCTACGATCTCGTCGCGTGCAGCATCGAAAAGGGCATCTACTTCGTCATCCATGCTCAAGACAGCATTGACTTTCTCGATGTCCGATTCTACGAAAGCAGCAATCGCACAATGCACCATACTTGAGGTCGTCTTCGCCATCTTCGGTAGGTGCTCGATATTCAAAAGCCTTTTCGCCTTAGGAAGGTTCATGACGATTTCGCATATATCAGCGGCCTGATCACCGATACGTTCAAGGTCGGTTATCATCTTCAATGCCGCAGAGATATTGCGCAGGTCGGATGCGACCGGTTGTTGCTGTAACAGGAGTTTGAGACACAGTCGTTCGATATCACGCTCTTGGGTGTTGATAAGACCGTCGCTGTCGATGATTTTCTGAGCGCCTTCCGCATCACCTTCCTGTACGACCACTGCCGCACCCTCTATGGCACGCTCAACCATAGCAGCCATATTCGTGAGTTCGGAGTTGAGCAATTTGAGCTGTTCGTCAAAGGCCAATCGTGCTGTCATCGTTAACCAAACCTTCCTGTTATATAGTCTTCAGTACGTTTATCCTTCGGGAGCGAGAAGATCGTCTCGGTGTCACCGTGTTCGATAACCTCACCCAGCAAGAAGAAAGCGGTCTTGTCGGAAATGCGAAGTGCCTGCTGCATGTTATGCGTGACTATGACGATGGTGTAATCCTTCTTGAGAGACGCCAAAAGCTCTTCGATCTTTGAAGTGGAGATGGGATCGAGGGCACTCGTGGGTTCATCCAGCAGCAGAACCTCCGGCTCTACAGCCAAAGCTCGTGCGATACACAAGCGCTGTTGCTGCCCTCCTGACAATCCCATGGCACTTTTCTTCATACGATCCTTGAGCTCGTCGAAGATAGCGGCATCCCGCAAAGATCTTTCGACGATCTCTTCGAGCTCGGCTTTTGATTTCACTCCATGCGTACGCGGGCCGAAAGCAACATTGTCGAACACGCTCATAGGGAACGGATTGGGTTTTTGGAAGACCATACCGACTCTTTTGCGCAATGTGCTGACTTCTATATCTTTATAGATATCCTCACCGTCAAGCGTTACCTTGCCCATGATCCTGCAACCCTCGACAAGGTCGTTCATTCGGTTGAGAGTTTTGATGAGCGTCGATTTACCGCAACCGGAAGGACCGATGAATGCGGTGATCTCCTTTTCGAACATATCGAGATCGACGGATTTCAAAGCCTGGAAATCACCGTAGTATAAATCAAGATCGGATACTGAAAGCTTTACATTCATTTGAATTTTCCTTTTGTCATTCTCTTGGCAACCGCAGATGAAGCGGCGTTTATCAGCACAACCAGTATGAGAAGTATAACCGCTGTCGCATACGTTTCGTTGATATGGAGTCCCTCACTTGCTAGTACATACATATGAACCGCAAGGGTTCTTGTGGAGTCTAGCGCCGTATCGGGGACCTTGGCGATAGTGCCCGCAGTATAGATGAGCGCAGCGCTCTCCCCCACAATACGTCCGATAGCCAAGATGATACCCGCGAGAATACCCGGTATCGCCGAAGGCAAGACGACTTTGAATACCGTACGCAGGGGCCCCGCGCCAAGACCGAACGAAGCCTCGCGGTACGCATCCGGGACTGCTATCAAAGCTTCCTGTGTAGTACGCATAATAAGTGGGAGGGTCATGATCGCAAGAGTGAGAGCACCCGAAAGAAGCGAAATGCCCCAATGGAGATACAGCACGAAGAAAAGCATTCCGAAAAGACCATAGACGATCGAAGGGATTCCGGAGAGCGTCTCCGCAGCCAGAGAGACAACGCTTACAAATTTGTTGCCACGCCCGGTATATTCGACTAGGAATATCGCTGCGAAGACCCCGATAATCGTCGAAACCACCAGTGCGACAGCGGTCATAAGAACCGTATTTATCAATGCCGGCATCAAAGAAACGTTATCCGAAGTATACGTGAATTCGAAAAGACTCGGTGTGATATAAGGAACGCCTTTGATCAGGATGTAAACTACGATGAAGAGCATCGCTGCAACGGTAAGGAAAACGCCGAGATAGACAAGGACGCGCAACATAATCGAACTGATTTTTTTGGTAGAAATATGCTTGTTGCTGTTGATGGGCTCTCTTAGGTCGGTCTCGTTCTTACCGCTACCCACCGCAACAGCCGCCAGTGTCTTTCGCTTAACCATTGCGCATCGTCCTCCTTTTCAATAGGGAGAACAGGATGTTGATAATGAGAATGAAGACGAAAAGCACGCATGCCGTGGCGATGAGTGCCTCTCGATGCAAGTCGGTCGAATAGCCCATCTCAAGGACGATGTTGCCCGTCAAGGTGCGAACGCCGTCTAGGATCGAGTCGGGTATACGGGCTTGATTACCCGCGATCATGATAACGGCCATTGTCTCGCCTATCGCACGCCCGATTCCCAAGATGATACTCGCCATTATTCCGGAAACAGCTGCGGGAACCACGATTTTGAAAACAGTACGTTCATGATCCGCGCCCAATGCAAGGGCTCCTTCGTAATAGCTTCGCGGTACCGCGTTCAAAGAGGATTCGGAAACTGTGATTATGGTCGGCAAGATCATGATTCCCAAAATAATCGATGCGGCGAAAATACTCTGCCCCTGCCCCCCGAACACTTCCCTGACAAACGGGACTATCAAAACCAAACCGAAGAAACCATAGACGACCGAGGGTATACCTGCCAGCAATTGAACGCCCGGCTTTATCAAACGGGCAACCTTCGATGAGGCGAATTGGGATAGGAATATCGCGCAAAGCAAACCGATCGGCACGCCGATCACGATAGCTCCGGCAGTTACATATATACTTCCCACGA
>JAAXUU010000297.1 GCA_013335845.1 Actinomycetota bacterium | reverse complement strand
ACGGAAAGCGTCATTTTCAACTCCAATACGCATATAAGTCATCCATCATAGATCGCGATACGACAAACGTCGTGCGTGATTTCAGAGGATGCCTTATTTCTGTACCCTTTTTAAGGGTCTATATATTTGGAGTGAAAGATGACTCATTACATGGAGCTACTACAAGCTAACCAGCCTTGGAATTTGATTTTCTTTATGGCGATTCCGGTCATACTTGCCGAAACGCTCGCGATTTCAGAATTCTTCATTCTGCTCAACAAGAGGACCGATGGACCTCTCCGCTTGGCAAACCGTATCGCCGGTCTTATCGCCGGTCCCTATTTCGCAATCGTATTTCTCTATCTGCTTATCACCGCCGTGATTCCTCTTACTACGACCGGTCAATGGCGTGGTGGTTTCGACGTGATCGCCGTGGGTTTCTATCTGTTCGGTGTGGTCCCTTACGTTTTGATATCGCTCATGGAATTCAACGTGGTAGGCAAGAACCTGCCTCTTGATCGAAAATTGCGCCTGCATGCCATCTTTGTCTCGATATTCTTGGTCGTAGCCCATATCGCTATGATCTTCGGTATGCTCGACCCTGCTCTCATCAGCTCCGTAGCGACGTCCGGGATGGCAATGTAGATAACCCCGGTGAGCTTAACGATCACACGACTCATTGCATACAGGAATCTGTATGGACTCGAGAGGATAGACCATGTCAAACAGTAAGAAGTCCCATGGTGGATTTAACAGAAATGCAGCTTTCTCGCTCGCTTTGATCGCATTGATCGTGCTTGCCGTTGTGCTGTTCGCAGGGTCGAATCTCGGCTGGAATGCAACAGCGAAGACGCAAGTCTCTGAAGCGGAATCACCCCAAGCGAGCCGCGAGATCGTCGCATCCGTCGATGACGCGGGTGGGATCGTGATCGAGAAATCGGATATCACAGAAGATGCGTTGTTTGTCTCCTATGATGCCGACGGGATGGCGATGGGAGTGCTCGCCGTCAGGGCGAGCGATGGAAGCATCCGGACGGCGTGGAACACTTGCCAGGTATGCAATGGGTCGCCTGCCGCATACTTCGTCCAGGAAGGAGACGTCCTTGTCTGTCGCAACTGCGGCAATCAGTTCACCATGGACCAGGTGGGTATGACGAGCGCAGGCTGTGATCCTGTGCCGATCAGCGGGAGCGCGCGCATCGAGACTGACGCGCAGATACTGATCCCCATAGAGACTATCGAGGCGAACAAGGGTCTGTTCACGAACTGGAAGCAGGCATAATGTCACGCGAACCAATTGCGAACGGGCGCACGTCTGCTTCGAGTCACTCAAGCGAATCCTTCGTTCTCCAAGTTTCGGGAATGCATTGCGCAGGGTGTGAGGCTCTCATAGAGCGTTCCCTGCGCTCCCTCCCGGGGGTGCGAGATGTGATAGCCAGCGTGCAAGACGCGCAGGTGGAGGTCATCCTCGGTAGTGACACAGGGCGCATAATCGACAACACGGATTCGACCTCGCAACCTATCACCTCGTATGCTGTTACGCAAGAGGAGGTCGAACGAATCATTGCCGATCTCGGGTATGTCGTGGTGCTACGACAGGCCGGACTACAGGACTTGCCGAGAAACACCTGCGGAGAAGACCCGGGAAACGCAGAAGGGGAGCGGGACCGCTGTGTGGAGGATCCTGCCCCGTCGAAGCGTAGAATCTCTCAGATAGTCGCTCTTGTGATCATTCTCATTGCGCTTTACATAATCGCAGATCGCTTCGGTCTCCTTGCTCTTCTCGGTCAATTCCCGTCTGTCGGTCAGGATGTCGCTCTCGGTATGGTATTCGTCGCCGGACTCGTGACCTCGCTGCATTGCGTTGCGATGTGCGGGGGCATCAATATTGCCCAAAGCATAAACGGCTCGAAGAGTCGCGATGCGTCGATAGTTCGCACGAATCTCCTCTATACTACCGGTCGTGTTATCTCCTATACCGTTATAGGTGGTATAGTGGGAGGGGTAGGTTCGACTTTCAGTCTGGGAGGTGGCTTCAGGGGTGCTGTTGCACTCATAGCAGGCTTCTTCATGATCATACTAGGTGCGAACATGCTCGGGTTTCTTCCGGATCTGCGATCGTTTGTCCCGCGCCTTCCGGATGGTTTCAGGCGAAGGGTCGCCGGATTGGCACAAGGTGGATCACCTTTAACCGTCGGACTCCTCAATGGACTGATGCCATGCGGGCCTCTTCAGGCGATGCAACTGTATGCGCTCTCAACCGGCAGCATCGTGACCGGTGCTTTGTCGATGTTCCTCTTCGGTTTGGGGACGGTGCCACTCATGTTTGCTTTCGGTACCTTGAGTAGCAAGCTCAACCGGTCCTTCGCGAAAAAGATGCTGACGGTCTCTGCTTTACTGATCGTGGTTTTCGGGGTCAGTATGTTCGGAAACGGGCTTGCGCTCTCGGGAGTATCAGCCGGTGGGATAATCGAACAGGTGTCTCGGATTGGGCAAGGGGATAGTCAGGTGGTTACGGCCACCATGGACGGTGATGTTCAAACAGTGCTTACATCGGTAGAGTCGGGAAGTTTCGAAGCAATCTCGGTTACTAAGGGTGTGCCTGTCCATTGGACGATCGTTGCCGGCGAGGGAGTGCTCAACGGATGCAACAACGCGATTATAATCCCCGACTACGGAATCGAGAAATCCCTGGTCGAGGGTGAGAATACCATCGAGTTCACACCGACCCAAACAGGGGTTGTATCTTACAGTTGCTGGATGGGGATGATAA
>JAAXUU010000055.1 GCA_013335845.1 Actinomycetota bacterium | reverse complement strand
CCGGTTTCAGGGTCCTGATACACGACCCCCAGCTCGTCGTATCCTTGGCTGCCCAAGTCTTCGAGCGTGATCTCCTGATCGACCTCGTCAATCGACTGCGCACTCTCCTGTCGGATTACCTCACGGCTTGCACTCGCAGTGGGGATATCGAGATTCCAAAACGTGAGCAGCGCGACCATCAACCCGCAGGCGAATACGAGCATCGCGTCCGCAAGATTCACCACACCCTCGCTTGGGCTGAATGCCGGCTCCACGAACGCATTGTCCGTCAAGGAAGAGGAAAGGGAGTTGCCGAAGCGCTGCCTACGCAGCTTGCTTTGCTTTCGAGCCATTACGATCCTCCTGTCCTATTTCCTCGGCTTCATCCTCGAGAATCCTGTCGAGTAGCGCGACCATGAGCGCTTCGAGCGAGGACGTATAGACCGCATACCATCGGCGGCGGAGCGTCGAAATCGCATAGGAGACCGAAGCGATGATCAATCCTGCAACCGTCGTATCAAACGCGGTCAGCAAGGATTGCGCTAGCGTGGCAGTGTCGCCCGCGCTGAGTGCGACGATTCCCGGCCCAAGCGGAATAAGTGTACCCATGAGCCCCAGCATCGGCCCGATGCGTGCAATCAGATCGGTATGCGATAGCTTCTTCAGGTAATGGATCTGCTCGGCGGTAAGCGCACCTTTCGCGATGGCTTCGAGGGAATCGACGGACAGATCGCGGTACTCGAGAACCATCGTGACAGCCTTCTTCTGCCTGCGGAGAATACCCGAACCTTCCAGGATCTGCGCCAGGTCCTGGATCTTCGCGTTGTTGACCTCGCGGATGAGCTCGGGAATCGAAGTTTTCAACCGCCTGCGCTCGCCGAGCGCCTCCACCACGAGCGCCCCCAGCTGATACACCACGAACGCGATAAGTATCAGGACCACCACTATTGTCGGCACCAGCATCACCTGCGCGATGACGTGCAGCAATTCCTGGACAGAAACCAAATCACCCATTATGTAATCTCCCAACGATATGAAACCAGCGTGAAGCCGGCACCTAGAACCAAAAAGAACGTGCAGAAACCGGCCACGTATTCAAGTGCGTGGTTCTTCTCTTGGACCTTGTTGACATCCGAATCCGATACCGCCTCGGTAGAAGTCGCATCGGTAGTAAGCGGCTCCGATGTCTGCTCGGTCGAAGTGATTTGTCCGGTCGAAGTTGCTTGCGAAGTCGTACTCACTTCCGCGGCAAACGCCTGCGGCGTGGACACAGCAGGCAGGAGCAGCGAGGTCGTGGCGAGCAGGGCACATACCAACCCGTACAATGCACACCGGTTAATCGTTTTCATGCCCCCCGTCGCCTCCCGGCTACTCACCCGTGATCGGCATGGGTATATACCCGGCCACACAACGGAACCCACCCGGTATCCAGCGACGATACAGGCAATTCGAACAAATGCGCGCATGGGTCGTATCGGCGAACTCCTCGATGTCGTTATCATCCACATACGCATCGCACGTCGCCTCCCAACGAGGGCGCGCGTCGTAGCGGTCCTTCACGCACTGCCAATCAATCACCTCATACGAAATCGCGATCGCTGCGCCATCGAGCGGCTCAAGCAGTTCGAGCGGCTCTGCGATGAGGGTCCTCTTGCCGTCAAGTAGTATGGGCTTGAGCTCGACCGGCACGGTGACCAACGGGTCGCCGGCAAGTCGCGTCTGGTTCACCGAGTCACATACCTGCGTCGTCTCCGGCCCACCGAGAAGCGTAATCAAATCCGATAAGCGCAGCGTCTTCGGCTCGGCGAAAAGCTTCACCTTGCCGCGGAAGCGTCCGTCCGAACCCGAAAGACGCAAGGCGACTCCGGCGAGCGCCCCGATGACGCCTTCTCCCCCGCCACCGTGCTCAGTGAGTGACAAGCCATCGATCGCAGCTGCCGTCGCATAGGCTTCGTCCTTGGTGACAAAGTCGGTTTTCGCGAAGATGCCATAGGAAACGAGGCGTTTCATACCATCCTCGTCGATGGGGTCGGGAAGCCGGTAAATGCAAAGCCCCGGATCGGCTGCGTCGACGCTGCCGGAAACTACGGTTTGTGCCGCCCGTGAGTGGAAGCCGCTCATCGAGAAGTCATCGGGCATGAGAGCGGTGAAGCACATGGATGAGTTGTGCGAAGTATAGCCGATTGTCTCGATGAGCGGCAGCTGGTGACGCGTGACACCCAACTCGACCTCGCCTCCCAATTCCCTCGCGAGGTCGGCGAGGTCATCGGCCACCCTACCGGTGCTCGTGGTCTTGGTAAGGTCGTCGGTATCATCCACGCACACTGCGATTCGTATCATCATGCCACCTTTTGTTCTGAGCCGTTGTTTTGCGCGCTGCTTTCGCTGCTGCCGGCACCGGTTCCCTGTCCCTGGCTTCCCAGGGAATCCTCGGACCCGGCATTTCCGATGCCGCCCTCGTCGCGTAGCCCCGTACCGGAAAGCATTTTCTCGTAGAGTTCATCGCCGACCTCGATGCCGAGATACTCTTTGTAATAGTCGATCACCGTTTGTTTGAAATCGATGTCGGAGTACTGCTCCGGATAGATGGTCACACCCAGCCAAAGCATGGCGAGGTAGGTTTCGACGCTGCCGCGCTGGCCCCAGCGAGTCGCCCCTACCGGGATGTTGTAGAGGGCTCCGTCTTCCACCGCACGCAAGCCGGTCCACTTGGAGTCGGTCTTGAGGTAGTCGACGACGTCGACCGCGTTGCAGACCACGACATCCGGGTTCCAGATATATATCTGTTCGAGACTCGCCTGATAGTCGCGCTCGCCTTCGCTCATCTCCTGCTCGCCGGAGACGTTGACCGCGCCTACTCTGGTCACCCAGTCGCTGCCCAATGAAAGCTTGCCGTCGGTCACGGTAAGGACGGTATCCGAATGGTATACCTGTACTTTCCGATCATCCGGGATGAGGGCTGCGTGCTGCTCGCACAGCGTGACCGTGTCGCGGTAATATTGGCACAGAGCTTTCGCCTTCACCTGAGCCTCACCTCCGGATACGTCACCCAGTAGCGATATCGCTGCGATCTGCTCGTCGATGTCGCTGTAACCCACGACGACATAGGGAATGTCGAGTTTATCGAGCTTGGTCATCTCGTCTTTCGACGAGTAGACAGCTTCTTGGATGACGACGACGTCGGTGTTCGAATCGAGCAGTGTCTCGATGTTGATCGAACCCGATGCCATCGCCTGCGGGAGATCGACCATCTCCGGGTACACCTGCTGCAGCAGGATGGAACTCGCCGTACCTCCTTGCAACGATGAGAGCCGCGGTCCTGCACCTATCATCACGAGCGCCTCACCGCAGAACGAATCGAGCGCTGCAATTCCTTGCGGGTCGTTCGGGACGCGCACTTCGCGGCCGACCGAGTCTGTGACGACGTGCGAAGTCGCAGGATCGAGATCGCTGCCGGTGCCCGACGTGCCCGAACAGCCGGGTACGAGGACGAGCGGTGCCAAGAGGGCCAGCGCGACAAGAAGGAATGAGATTGCTTTTCTTTGTGACGCAGCGGTGGCGTATCGGCTGAAGCCCACGATCACCAGCTCCTTTCGAGCGTACGTAGCGGGACGACTTGCGATATCGTTTTTCCATCGGAATCGGAATGGGTGAGGATATGCGCCTGTATCCCATAGAGCTCCCTGAGGCTTTCCTCCGTCAGAATCTGCGAGGGTCGACCGACGCGTTCGACTTTTCCCTCTTCCATCATCAGGATGCTCGTATCAAGTCCCATCGATTCGAAGTAGAACGGCTGGTTGGGCGAGTGCGTTGAAACGAGCACCGAGGTGCCGGTGTTCCGCACGAGTTCGACTACTATCTCGAGGAACCGAAGGTCGTTCTTATAGTCGAGATGTGCCGTGGGTTCGTCCATGACGATGAGCGGCGTCTTCTGTGCGAGAGCGCGGGCGAGCATCACCAGCTGCACTTCCCCGCCGGATATCTGCGTATAGGGCTTATCGGCGAGATGGGCTATCCCGACGGATTGCAGAGCCTCCAGCGCGATGGTTCTGTCTGCATCGTCGGGGCGCTCGAAACACCCGCGATAGGCGATGCGCCCCATGAGAGTGACGTTCTCAACCGTGTAGGGGAACGAACGGTCGTGGATTTGCGGGACGTATGCGATTTTCCGGGCAATCTTTTCTGGCTTCATGTTCGTGATCGAACGGCCGTCGACTAAAACCTTACCGGAATCCGGTTTATGTTCGCCCAATACACAGTCGAGAAGCGTCGATTTACCGCATCCGTTGGGTCCCATCAAGCAGTACACACGGCCTTCTTCGATTGCGAGGTCTATGCCCGAGAGAATCTCAGGTGATTCCGGATAGGAGAACCGCAGATTGCGGATCTCGACGAGAAAATCCTGCATCATCACCAACCACCTCCCTTCGTTTTCTTTAGGAGATGGACGAAGAACGGCGCGCCGATGAGTGCGGTGATGATGCCCAGCGGGACCTCGGACGGCCAGACGGTGCGGCTCACCGTGTCGACGATGACGAGAAACGAGCTACCGATCGCCATTGAAACCGGCAGAAGTCGGGTGTTGTCGTTACCGGTGAGCATCCGCCCGATATGAGGGATCACGAGACCCACCCACCCGATAGCACCCGATAAACAGACTGCGCCGGCCGTAGCGAGCGTGGCGGCTCCGATGATGACGGCCTTCTCGGCACGGACGTTCACGCCAAGCGAACGCGCCTCCTTGTCGCCCATCGACAGTGCATCGATGCGCCATGACATGGTGAGCAGAATCGTGCAACCGAGAACAATGGGTATGAGCGCCCAAAAACTCTCATAGCCCACCGACGATACGCTGCCCATGAGCCAGTACACGATGCTGGGGAGCTGGGTATCGGTGTCTGCGACGTACTTCATGAGTGACAGAAGCGACGAGAACACCGAGGAGACGATTACGCCTCCGAGTATGAGCATGATCGACGGCGTGCCGCGGTAGATACGCGCGATCCAGTAGGTCACAACCACCGCGATAACGCCGAAGATGAAGGCGCCGGAGTAGACGAACATCCCGCCGCCTAGGAATACGATGGCGAACGCCGCGCCGAAACCGGCACCGTTGCTCACGCCGAGAAGACCGGAGTCTGTGAGCGGATTCTTGAAGATAGACTGGAATGCGGTGCCGGAAGCTGCGAGCGCCATTCCTACAAATGCCGCACCCAGTGCACGCGGCAGCCGCACGTTCACGACGAGCGTTGCAACCTCAGATGCAGCCTCGTAGCGGTTGAGACCGACGACGCCGGCGAGCGCGTTCAAGGTATCTGCGGGACTGATGTAGTAGCGCCCGATGAAGAGGGCGGCGAAGACGCAAATGAAAGGAAGAAGCATAAGCGGCGCAAGACGCCATCCACAAATGGGATAGCGTCTTTGCGTAATCGCTTCGGCAGTCGCCGTATGGGTTTTAATGCTGAATGTCATCTACGCCGCATCTACCACCCGAGTGACGCCATAACCGCGTCGCGTAGCGCCTGCGTCGTCGCACCCAAGCCGCCTAGGAAGCAGACCTTGCTCACAGAGTCTGCGTGCAAGCCGATGGCATCGACACAGGTCATACCCACACTGCTGTCAGAGTCAGCAAGGAGAAGGACAGAGCCTGTCTTGCCTTGGAGTACGCCACCCGTGAGAGCGTCGGGGAAGTTCTCACCTGTAGCGAAAGCTGCACCGTCCCAAGACAGGTAGCCGTGTTCCGTGCACCAGTTCGCGATAGCAAGCGACGTCGCGTAACGATCATCACCTGCGAGACGTGTAATCGTCGGAGCGCTCGGCAGACCGGCGATCATGTCTTCCGTGGCGATCGGGACAACAGCGGTGCCGCCTACGATGACGACGTCTTCGGAGTTCGAAAGCTCAGCCTGCGCCGATTCGGGAAGGGAGCCATCAGCCGCGGTAAGGATCACCGGTGAGTCAGACGCCACCACGAACGGGGAGATGGAGAGGGCGTCGGCGAATCCGGATCCGGTCGTGACGATTGCGGTGTCAGACCAGGTTCCGTGCTCAGCGCCGTACTCGTAAACCGCATCCGCGGTGCCATAGCGATCGTCACCGGCGAGACGTGCATCGATCGTGATGCCGAGTCCTGCCAGTTCCGTCTCGACCGCGGTCGGAATCACTCCGGTGCCGCCGACGATGATGACGTTCGTGGCACCGAGGTCCCGGATCGCATCTGCGGTCGAAGTGCCGAGTGTGGTAGCGCCGCAGAGAAGGATCGGGTAGTCGAGTAGACCGGCAAGCGAGGATGCCGTGTATGCATCGGGGAAATCACCGGCCGAAGCGATGATGACACCCTCGGCCCCATCCGAATACGCAGCCAATGCCGTCTGGGCAGCAGTGGCACTGCGATCCACGCCGGCGACCTGGAGGGTCTCCTGCGAGATCGAGAAGTTCGCTTGCAGAGTGCCGCTATAGTTGCCGATACCGGTGATGGTAGCGGTGGCGGTGCCTGCTTCGATGTTGTCGGTATAGGAGACCGTGTAGTCGACGTCTTGGACAAGCACAGTCTCACCATCGGTCACACTGACCGCGGGTTCGATGGCTAAGCCGGTCCAAATCTGATCGTCGATAGTTGCGACGACGGTCTTATCGGAGAACGGCTTGGCTGCGATCGAGAACGTCGCCTGTGCCGTTCCGACATAGTTGCCCATGCCGGTGATGGTCACCGTTGCGGTGCCGGCTTCGGTGTTGTCGCTGTACGCAACCGTGTAGTCGACGTCTTGGACGAGCACGGTCTCACCATCGGTCACGGTGAGCGCAGGTTCGAATGCCGAGCCGTCAAACACTTGGTCGGTCACAGGCGCGATGGTGGTCGTCAGAACCGGCTTGGCTGCGATTTCGAACGTCGCCTGCGTAGTGCCGGTGTAGTTGCCGATACCGGTGACAGTCACCGTAGCGGTACCCGCATCGGTGTTGTTCGCATACGCGACCGTGTAGTCGGTACCCTGGACGAGCACTGCCTCGCCGTCGGTCACGGTGACTACAGGTTCAAGAGCGGAACCCGTGTAGACCTGAGAGAGGATAGGATTCACTGCGGTCTCGGTGATAGCCTTCGGTACGATAGTGAAGGTCGCAGACCTCGATCCGTTGTAGTTGCCGATACCGGTGACGGTTGCCGTGGCGGTTCCCACATTCGTGTTGTCCGTATATGCGACCGTGTAGTCGATATCCTTGACAAGCGTGAGGGCGCCGTCTTTGACGGTAAGTACGGGTTCGATAGCAGTTCCCGTATAGGTTTGGTCGGCAACCGAGAGAATAGACGCGCTTGATAGCGAGAGGTCGAGTAGATAGGCAACCGAGAAACTATCCGTTACCGCTCCGTCGAGGCTGAAGCCGGTCTCGGTAACCCAAGAGCCGAGCTGGCCATTGACGCGCGGGGAATCCGGTATGACAGCACCCGGCACGCTACTGATGGCGCCACCCGCAGGGACCACGATACTAGCGATCCTGTACAGAGACCCGGCGTAGAACTTGACTGTGTAATAGACGGTAGTTGTCGTCGGGAACGTATAGGAGACCTTTTTACCGTCGAAGATGACAGTTTCGAG
>JAAXUU010000296.1 GCA_013335845.1 Actinomycetota bacterium | reverse complement strand
TAACCACTTCTTCGATGCTCCTACCACTCGTATCGACCGTGATATCCGCAACTTCTTCATAGAGCGGCAGGCGCTCCTTCAGGATTTCCGCAGGAGATAGGGGTCCTGACAATAACGGGCGTGACTCCGGGTGGCTGATCCTTGAAACCGCCTCACTCGCTCCCACTTGAAGATAAACGACCGTTCCCAGTTTCTTGAGTAAGGCACGATTCTCCTCTCGGATAACCACACCTCCACCGCAGGAAACGATGCAAGGGAGTTCGCTCAAGAGGCTTTCGAGAGCCGCCGTTTCCCGATAACGAAACCCTTCCTGGCCCTCTTCTGCGAATATCTTGGGGATGCTTTTCCCGGCGCGACGGGCTATCAATTTGTCCAAGTCTATGACACGCCTGGAGAACATGCGCCCCAGTCGACTCGAAACAGTCGTTTTGCCGCTGCCCATGAAGCCGACGAATAGAATATGGAAGGCTTTCTTATCTTGAGGAGTCACCGAACCAGCCCTTCAACCGTGTCGTCCCAAACCTACGGTATCAGCGCGAAGGCTTCATATCCTTCATGAAGACCTTCTCGACCTTACGCAAGAACAAGGTATGGGGTAAGTCCTTGGCTGCAAGGGGCAGCACCATGATGGCCTTCATACCAACGATATGCGCACCGAGTATATCAGTGAACAGCTGATCGCCGATGAAAACCGCGTCATCCGCCCCGCAAGCCATCTTTTCAAATCCATGCCAGAATGCAAAAGGCAGGGGTTTCACCGCTTTACATACCAGCGGGATATCGAGCTGCGCCGCAGTGGTGCTCACACGTTCGTGCCAGTTATTCGAAATCAAGCAGAGCGAGAATCCACGTTCCTTCACGAGAGCCACCCAGCCGCACAATTTATCCGGGACCGAATCACTTGTCCTCGGTAAAAGCGTATTGTCGAGATCGATGAACAGCGTGCGGATACCGCTCGCTTGCAATTCATCTAAATCGATAGCGAGTACCGAGGAGAGATACTCATCCGGACACAGGAGACTCATCAGTCGAGACCAGCCGCTTCTTTGTATTGATCCTTGGCGACCAAGAACTCGTCATATGTTTCCCAGAACGTATGCGTGCCATCGAGTGCAGGGCTTGCAACATAGTAGAGATAGACCGTTTCCTCCGGATTGGCGGCAGCCTGCAGGGACGCGAGTCCGGGTGAGCAGATCGGACCGGCGGGTAACCCCTTCACCGCATAGGTGTTATATGGGCTGTCGAATTCGGTGTCGATCTCACCGCCTGTCGCGTAGGCGACAGTCGCATCGATTTGAAGCGCCATATCCTCATGCAGACGGTTGTATATCACCGATGCCACCAAGGGACGCTCGGCGTCCGAGCTGGTTTCACGCTCAATCATCGAAGCGATGGCGACCACATCGCCGATAGTGAGATTCCTTCCCGCGGAATATGTCATATCCACCGTGGCGACTTCGACGCTGAATTGGTTTAAAAGCAGACGAATGACGTAATCAGCCGTTGAGTCTTTGGGAATCTGGTACGTCTTAGGGAACAGATACCCCTCCATAGAACCGTTATACGCATTTGCGAGGAATGGAAATTCAGCCGCATATCCCGCAGCACCCGTCTGAGCGATTGCAAGGAAATCTACTGCGGGGATGCCGCAAACCTCCTCGATTCGAGCTGCGGTTTCAACGAGCGTGTAGCCCTCCGGAATCGTGAGGATATAACCATCGAACTCAGGGCCGCTCAGTAAGATGCCTTTGATCGTCTCGTAGTCCATTCCAGTAACCATGGAATACGTGCCGGGTTGTAGAGAGGTGGATGCCTCCTGCTCGGCGATGTAGGCAACGAAAGTGTCGATATTATCGATGACTCCGGCATCTTTAAGCACACTCGCTATCGTTTTCGTACTCGCACCGTCCGGGATCGTGACGGTGACCGAAAGGCCCGGTTCTATCGTCGTGGTCGCAGTGAAATGATTCACCACTTTGACGGCGCCGAAAACACAGAGAACGACCACGAGAACCGAGACAGCCAGAATAGAGATGAACCGCATCTTAGGGTCGTCCGTCACCTTCGGGGTGCGTTGAGTGTCGTGTCTGAAGTAATGGCCTCCCCCGACGGCGGCGGAGTGGAGGGATTTCCTGCTCCCGCTGGGCGCCTTGGAGGGTTTTACCGCATAGAATTCATCCGAGTCACCATGGTATCGTGGAGCTGCATCGAAATCTTCTGGATCGTTCGAGTAGCGAGAAACAGCATCGAGCGGTTCGGAATCGCTAGGATACAACGAAGTCGTGTCAAAATCCTCATATGCTTCAGAAAAAGAGTCATATCGATCGTCGAGCTCCTCAGGGCTCGGCGTTGGAGCCGAAGCATCGGGCGTCGACTGTCGGGATGAAGGTGCGCTACGTCGCGTAGGACGCGAGTGTCGACCCTTTCCGTCTCGATTAGTGCTACTCATGCTCTCTCCCTTTTCACGTTTCGATCGTATCGATCTTATTCATATCCAACCATGTTTGCAGGAAAAGTGCAGCGGCATGCATATCGATCTTCCCGCGCATTTCCTTCTCAGATAAACCCTGCTCACGCAGAATCCTCTTTGCATCCCCACTTGAATACCGCTCATCGATGAACTCCGTAGGGAGATTCGTGTTCGCGGCGATCTGCTGCGCCAACGTTCTCACCCGCTCCGCCTGGGTATTTTCCTCCCCACTTAGGGAAAGAGGAAGTCCTATCACAAGAAGTTCAGGCTCATTATCTTCAAGTACACGCGTGAACGTGCGCGCCATACCAAGAACCTCATCACACGAGAGTACCTGCACGG
>JAAXUU010000295.1 GCA_013335845.1 Actinomycetota bacterium | reverse complement strand
ACATGATGATGTGGAAACCGTATTCGCTCTCTACAAGACCGGACATCTGTCCGACAGATAAAGCATCAAGAGCATCCGAGTACTCCGTCACGAAGGATGTAAGGCTATCCCAGCCTACGTTTCCACCATCGGAAGCGCTGCTATCGGTCGAATACTCCGCTGCTGCCGCTGCAAAATCCGTAGCAAGGTCGGTGCTGGCTTGGAGCTCCGCTAAAACAGCTTCCGCAGTCGCCTGATCATCGGTAGCGAAAAGGATGTGTGAAGATTTCTTGCCGGCATAATACAGAGCATTGCTATTGAGATATTCTTGGATATCTTCCACTGTCGCCGTCGGCTGGGTTACACCTTGCTCCAAAAGAGCGTTGTAGAGTAGGGATATACCTACAGTATCACGATATTCTTCTTCAGTGTATCCGGCAGAAGCTAGCGCGCTTTGCCAAGCTTCGTCGTCGGCGTAGTTGCTCTTCACGACATCTATCTGAGCATCGACTTCAGTATCATCGACTGTGAGACCTTCTGCCTCGGCTGCTTGGCGGATTACCTCTTCCTGCACGAAGATATCGATTACCTGTAAGCGCAGTTCATCTTCGGTCATCCCTGCTTCCTCGAGCCAAGCCGTCCAACCTTCATCGGTCGAAAGCGTCTCATCGGTCGCACGATATGATTCGATATATGCCTGCACTTCGGTTTCGGGAATCTCCACGCCGTTAACCGTCGCTGCCACCTTGTCACTTCCGGCGGCTGCAGTATCTCCACAGGCAACAAGGCCAACACCCAAAGTCAGCATAAGCATGCCAGCCAATGCCGTTCTCAAGACTTTCTTCAACTCTGTACCTCGTCCTTCGTAGTGGTCTATAAAGAATAACATTGGCAGGCTGTTAAGGTTTCGCAGTCCAATGCAAACTTATTCTCGCACACGATTCAGGTAGAAGGACGTTTCACACAAGAAGTCCATGTCGATGTCGCTGATTATCCTTTTTTCAACTGCGATTCTGCACAGAACATCCAAAGCACATCAAAGTGCGACGTAGAATAGCCTATTGAAAAAGGTACGCCTAGGAGCGTTTCGCTTTTTTGCGATCGTTCGCGGTAAGATCGCGCTTGCGTAGGCGGATGCTTTCAGGCGTGATCTCCACCAACTCGTCCTCTTCGATGTACTCAAGAGCTTCTTCAAGCGTGAATACAACCGGAGGTGCCAGCTGAATGGCTTTATCGGCGCTCGAGGAACGTGTGTTGGTAAGCTGTTTGGATTTGGCGACGTTCACTACCATGTCGCTTTCCTTCGCGCTTTCGCCGACAATCATACCCTCATAACAATCCACGCCGGCACCGATGAACAGCGTACCGCGCTGCTGGAGGCTGTCCAGTGCGTAGGCAACGGATTTCTCTTTCGCCATCGCGATCAAAGAGCCGTTCTGTCTGCCGGTGAATTCTCCGCGATATGGGCCGTATTCGTAGAAGTGATGGAACAGGATACCCTCGCCGCGCGTAACATTCAAAACGCGGGTACGGAGCCCCAGAATACCGCGGGTCGGGATCTTGAACGCAAGGTGCGTATGCTGCTCCCGTTGTATCATATCCATCATCTCGCCGCCGGCTGAGCCGAAAACCTCGATGACTTTCCCGGCATAATCCGAAGGAACCTCGACGGTGGCCTCTTCGATCGGCTCGAGTTTATTGCCGTGCTCGTCGGTCTTGTACAGGACGCGTGGGCGTCCCACTTGGAATTCATAACCTTCTCGACGCATCGTTTCCATGAGTACCGATAGGTGCAGGACGCCACGCCCGGCAACTTCGACGCCGGATCTATCTTCCAGTTCCTCGATGCGCATCGAAATATTCGACTCTTTTTCGCGCAGGAGTCGTTCTTTGATCTGGCGGGCATTGACCATCGTGCCTTCATTGCCAACCAGAGGACTTGTGCTTGCCGCGAAGACAACCGCCATCGTGGGTTCTTCGACCTCGATGGGATCGAGCTGAATTGGCGTCTCGCGGGACGTGAACATATCGCCGATGTCGGCATCTTCGACCCCGACTACGGCTACGATATCACCGGCCTGTGCTTCAAGGGCTTCTGCCTTGCCCAACGACTCGAACGTATAGAGAATCTTGACCTGGGCGTTGAAACGCCTTCCGTCATTCTTTATAACGAGGATGTTGTCACCCTTGTGTATGGTTCCGGAATACAGACGACCGATGCCGATACGACCGACGAAGCTCGAATGGTCGATGGTGCAGATCTGCAGTGCGACAGGACCCTTCGGGTCGACGTCGGGCGCCGGGATATTCTCGATGATAGAGTCGAGGAGGGGGAACATGTCCATGTTCTCATCTTCGGGCTCATAGCGGGCATACCCTCCAACGGCAGACGAGTAGATAACCGGGAAATCGAGCTGGGCATCGGTTGCGCCCAAGTCGAGCATGAGTTCGAACACCTCGTCGAGCACCTCGATAGGACGAGCGCCGGGACGGTCGATCTTGTTGATGACAACCATGGGACGAAGCCCCAGTGCCAGTGCATGCTTGAGAACGAAGCGCGTCTGCGGCATGGGCCCTTCGAATGCATCTACGATAAGAAGCGCACCGTCGGCCATCTTGAGAACACGTTCGACTTCCCCACCGAAATCCGCGTGACCCGGTGTGTCGATGACGTTGATCTTCACACCCTGGTAGCGGATGGAGATATTCTTGGCCAGAATCGTGATACCGCGCTCACGCTCTTGGTCGCTCGAGTCGAGTACGCGCTCGGCAACCAGTTGATTTTCTCGGAAGACACCGGCTGTATAAAGTAGACGATCTACAAGGGTGGTTTTG
>JAAXUU010000294.1 GCA_013335845.1 Actinomycetota bacterium | reverse complement strand
CACAGGCGCTGTTATCGACTCCTCCGGCAACCTCGGCCTGGGGCAAACCCCAGCGGTGCGTAAATTTGAAATCAACGCAATTCCCGCTGCCGTCAGTCAGCTTAATGGCGTGCGTCTTCAAGTGTCGGGGGTTGCTACATCAGCAGCCGAACTTCTTCTCGGCGCCCTCGCCGCTGGTCAGGGCCTTACACTTCTCCACAAAGGCATCCCAGTTCCACGAGGTGTCATCCCAGTTGGTCGGCGGGTATTCCACGCCTGCGGCGTCGAACCAATCCTTGTTGTAGAAGATGACGTGCGACTCGCCAATGCCTTGGCGCACATACTCGAAGAGAACAACTACCTGGTCGATGTCGTGTATGACGGCGAGACCGGTCTCCAATACGCCCTCAGCACGATCTACGATGTCGTCGTGCTGGACGTGATGCTTCCCAAGAGGAGTGGGTTCGATGTCGTACGCGAACTCCGCCGTGAGAAAGTCACCACCCCGGTTTTATTGCTGACCGCAAAAGATGCCATCCCCGATAAGATCGTAGGGCTCGATAGCGGGGCGGATGACTATATGACCAAGCCGTTCGCGCCCGAAGAACTTCTCGCGCGCCTCCGTGCCCTTACAAGGCGGCAAGGAGAGGTCATATTCGAAACGCTTGAGTTCGGCGATCTCGTGCTCAATCTGGATAGTTGCGAGCTTCAGCACGGTAACAACATGATCCACCTTGGCTTCAAAGAATTCTCGATCCTTAAGATCTTGATGGCGAATCCCGGCCAGGTCATATCGAAAGATGTCCTCATCGCTAAGATCTGGGGTGTCGAATCAACTGCCGAAGACAATAATGTGGAAGCGTATATCTCATTCCTTCGCAAGAAATTCGCGTTTCTCGAGTCGGAAGTGAAGATCGAGACGCTTCGCAAAGTCGGATATCGCCTGGAGATTGAAAAACATGCTTAAGAGACTACATAGGAAGTTCGTCTTCATCAACATGCTCCTTATAACCGTGGTGCTCGTCGTGGTTTTCTCGGCGATCTGCATCACGAATTATCAGCAATGGGTATCCGAAGTCAGACAAGCGTTGGACGAATCGCTCAGTGTATACGTCGCTTCGGCATCCCATGAAGCCCCGAGCACGACTGGTGTACCCCAGATAGGCGGCAAAGTAGAACCGGGTGACAAGCATACCGGCAGCAGATTCATCCCCGTGGCGACCTATTTCGTGGAAGAAGATGGCAGCCTGACCATCTTGACCGAAGATAATGTTTCCATAGAGACGACGATACTCGAACAGGCAGCCCTCGACACCGCCTCGATTACAGAGGGCAACGGTGCCCTTGATGACCTCGGGTTGTATTACCTGAAACGGGTCACCGCCGATGGCACAGTGATAGCTTTTGCAGATACTTCATACGTCAGCAGTTCGCTTAGTACTCTGATCCTCACCCTCGCAGGTGTGGGCGCTTGCGCACTCATCGCCTTTTTCATCATCAGCTTGTTCCTGTCGAAATGGGCCCTCCGCCCGGTCGATAAAGCATGGGAGCAGCAGCAACGCTTCGTTGCCGACGCTTCGCACGAACTGAAAACACCCCTCACGGTCATGCTCGCAAACAACAGCATCCTCCTAGCGCACAAGAGCGATACCGTCGCATCCCAGTTGCAATGGGTCGAGAGCACGCAAAGCGAAGCGAAACTCATGCAAGGCCTTATCGACGATATGCTTTTCTTGGCGAAACCCGATAACCAGCAGATCAAACAGCTCTTCACCGAAGTCGATTTCAGCACACTTCTGGAACGCAATCTCCTGCAGTTCGAATCGGTCGCGTATGAAAAAGATATCGTACTCGAAGGGACTATAGAACCGAATGTAACCCTCAGAGGGAATGAGACGCGCCTGCAGCGCTTGATCAGCACCCTTCTCGACAATGCCTGTAAATACAGCAATGCGGGAGGCACCGTGACCGCGAGTCTGAAGCAGAATCGCAACATCATCCAGTTCTCCATCACCAATACCGGGTCCACGATCGGCGAGGAAGACCTCCCCTACATCTTCGACCGTTTCTACCGTTCCGATAAGGCCCGCACCAGGGATACCGGCGGTTACGGGCTCGGGCTCGCCATCGCCAAGGAAGTGGTCGAGGAGCACGGCGGCACCATCAGCGCCCAAAGCGTCGGGAACACGACGACGTTCACGGCGACCCTCGCAAAAACCCAATAGAGGGTGAAATCGATAAGAGTGAATGAAAAAAGAGGGCGAGACGAATGCGTCTTGCCCTCTTTCATGTTTTGAAAATCGACCCAACTTTGCAATACCCGCTGAACCCGGACTGTCTAGTTTGGTCAGACCCGCCTCGTTTGGTCAGCCCCGCCTCGCCTGGCCGGACCCGCCTCGCTTCGATCAGACCATAGGGATGAAATCACTCTTACTGTCCAAATCGAGGACGAACTGCGTGAGCAACTTAACTGTGTAATCGAGATCCTCCAGCTTCAACACTTCGGTCGGTGTGTGCATATAGCGCAACGGCACCGATATAAGTCCGGTTATCTTACCCCCGCGCGAAAGCTGGATCTTATTCGCATCGGTGCCGGTGCCTCGTGACTCCGGACCGATCTGGTAGGGTACGTCGGTCTTCTCGGCCGCCGCAACCAGGAGATCGAATAACCTCGGATTCACATTGGGGCCACGCGCGATGATAGGACCGGCACCGCACTTGGCTTCCCCGAACTGGCGCTTGTCGATGTCGGGGTAATCGGTCGCATGCCCTACTTCGATTGCGATTCCGATGGCCGGGTCCAGCTCATACGCGGATGTCTCTCCACCGCGCATACCGATC
>JAAXUU010000293.1 GCA_013335845.1 Actinomycetota bacterium | reverse complement strand
GACGCTCTTCCGATCTCCCGCAGCGTGTGACGCGTCGAGGTCCTCGAGATGGATCGGGTTGCTTGGTCGCTCCTGATCCTCCAGGACCTGGACCCCTCACCCCCCCCGCAACGGCGAAGGCGGCTATACCGAACTGCGGTCTCACCTTCATAAGTGGAGTCGACATGCAACCTGCCCTTACCAGCTACTTCGATGTCCTGTTCTCGGCAGATCCGGCGTCGGTAGGCGGAGCAATACCGGATGACACTCTGTATTATGCCGGAGAGTAAACCGGATAAGGAGGCGTAGGGTCTCCCATGCCGGAACCGAACCGAAAGCGTTTCTTCCTTCCCGTCTTACGGACCATCGGGGTGCTTTCCTTTTGGCTCGCGATACTCATGGTGCTCGCAATGCTCGTGGACGAAGAGCTTCTGCTTCCCTACCCTACTGTGGTTATAGAACGCTTCTTCACACTGATAATCACGTCCGATTTCTGGCTTATCACCGGAGCTTCGCTGCTCCGCATACTACTCGGCTTCGCGTCCGGAATGATCACCGGACTGGTTCTTGCGGTTTGGATGCACTCGAGCAGAGCCGCCTTCTATCTTCTTTCTCCCCTTATCAAAATTATCCGCACCACCCCCGTCGCCTCTTTCAGCATCCTCGCACTGATATGGATCACAAGCGCGAGGCTTTCAATATTCATATCCTTCCTGATGGTGCTGCCTATTGCTTGGGCAAACACCACAGCCGCACTTGAAAGCACCGATAAAGAGCTTCTGGAAATGGCTAAGCTCTATCGGATAAGCCGTTATCAGATTTGGCGGAAAATATACGTCCCGACTCTCAAACCCTACTTCTTGGCGGCTGCCGTCACCGGAATCGGGTTCGCATGGAAGGCCGGTATCACCGCTGAGGTCATAGCGACACCCGGGCTCGCAATAGGACACGAACTCAATAATGCGAAGATCTATCTTGAAACGCCGGATGTCTTTGTGTGGACGATAGTCGTCGTGCTGCTCAGCGTGATGTTTGAAAAGCTGCTCCTCTTAATCACCGAACGCTGGAAGACCGGCGATAAGACCAAGGTGAGAGTATGAGCATTTCCGTAAAGAATATATCAGTGAGTTTCGACGGCAGAAAAGTGCTTGATGACTTCTCGCTGGAGATACCGGAAACTGGCACCGTCTGCATCTTCGGTCCTTCGGGCTGCGGAAAGACCACCCTGTTCGATGTTCTTGCCGGTTTGATCCAACCTGATTCCGGAACGGTTCATGGTATGGAACACAAAAGCATCTCTATGGTCTTCGAGGACAACAGGCTCCTACCCTGGTTCGATTCGACCGAAAACGTCGCCGTCGTGATCGGCGGTGACACGATACGGGCGAAGCATGCGTTAGAACAAATGGAATTATCGGAATATACAGATCTCCTTCCCGCGGAGCTCAGTGGTGGGATGCAACGGAGACTCGCCATCGCCCGCGCAATCGCATTCAACGGTGATATTTTGATGCTCGATGAACCCACCAAGGGCCTTGACGAAGAGTTGTCTTACCGGGTGATGGATATCTTGCACACAGCGTGGACGGGGCGATTGACGTTTCTCATAACCCACGAACGAGACATAGCCGAACGCTATTCCGATATCATATGGAACGTTGCCGGTCCACCGTTAAGATTGCTTGATACATCGATTGTCACCACTCGATCTCTAGACTGATTCTACCAACCGTTCGAAATCCCTTTCGATAAGCGAGACCAATATGCATCGGGTCCGCTCTATTTAAGCGGACCCGATGTTCAAATCGATTATTCAACTTGGTCGTTCGGTTCTTGCATTCGGCACTACTATTCAATACCGTATCCAAATCGATACCGGACTAAAGGGTGCCGACACTCCCCTATTTCTCTCCGGGCATCTTCCAAGCAGTATGATCGGTGTGAAGGAGGTGGTGCGACTTCTCGGAAAGCGGTGCACCGAAATAATCCTCGTAGCATTTCGCCACCGAGGGATTCTCATGCGAGAATCGAATGTCCGCCTTGGCATCCAAACCATAGAGATTCTGCCCGCGGACGCCAGCCAGCTCAGCCCCATCCTCTATCGGCTGTCCGCCGCCGCCCGCACAACCGCCGGGGCATGCCATGACCTCGACGAAGTCGTAGTCGACTTCACCGGCACGCAGAGCCTCGATGAGCTTCCTGGTGTTACCCAGCCCGCTCACTACGGCAACCTTCAGATCTTTGCCGGGTAGGCTGAATGTCGCTTCCTTCCAGCCCTCAATTCCACGCACCGTCTTGAAGGCGTCTGGATCGGGATTTTCTCCTGTGATCAAGAAGTGGGCACTACGCAATGCGGCCTCCATGACGCCTCCTGTAGCGCCGAAGATAACCGCCGCGCCGGTGCCGACTCCAAGAGGAGCATCGAATTCCTCTTCGGCGAGCTTATCGACTGCGATGTGCTCCGCTTTGATAAGTCGGGCCACTTCGCGCGTTGTCAGAACGACATCCACGTCTTTTCCTGCGCCTGAGTCATCCAGAGCGTCCAGCGCGCTCTCATGCTTCTTGGAAGTACAGGGCATGATGGAAACAGAGAAGATCTTCTTGGGGTCTACTCCCAGAAGTTCCGCATAAATGTGTGCCGTTCTTTCCCGGGCCGCCTTGAGTTCCTCCAGGACGATCCACCAATCCTCGGGCAGCGGCCATTCCGGCGCCCGCGGCGTGTGCACCAGGTAGACGTCGAGGTAGTCGGTGCGGAGGCGGCGGAGAGAGCCCTCGATTGATCGCCGGGCCTCGACGATGAAAAGCACGGCAGAACCCTTTGGCATCGAAGATGCGGGCAGCTATGATTACGTGATC
>JAAXUU010000292.1:1469-2839 GCA_013335845.1 Actinomycetota bacterium | reverse complement strand
CGGTGAGTATCTCACCGGTCTTTGGATCGCAGGGCAGAAGTATTTCGCTGCTCCATTGAACAAAGTGCAGGATGCTGTGACGGCCAACAGAGTCGGACCCGATGAACTACCGGTCTTTATCGATGCGCGTTCTTGGTTGGACAGATATTTCGAGGGAGAAGACCCCGGTCCGATTCCCGCAGTGAAGCCGAGGGGTAGCCAATTCCGGGAAGGGGTCTGGGAACTGCTGTGCGCGATACCCTATGGCGAGGTAGTGACGTATGGCGAGCTCGCCCGACAGATGGCGGCGCTAACCGGCAAGACGCGCATGTCATCGCAGGCAGTGGGAGGCGCCGTCGGGCACAACCCCATCTCCATCATCATCCCATGCCATCGCGTAGTCGGATCCGACGGCAGCCTTACCGGTTATGCCGGTGGGCTTGGAATCAAAGAGCATCTACTCGCTTTGGAAGGCTTGGATATGAGCCGATTCTATATGCCCACAAAGGGTACGGCACTGTAACACCGAGAAGGACTCCGGCTCATTCATTGGGGTGGTATTCGCGGTTATTTGGATGTAGCCGTATCTTGCCATAGGATGGAATCGATTGCGTCCGGTGCAAAACCGTCGCCGTTTATTGTGCGATTCTTCCAATTGAATCGATTCTTTTCCTCTGCTATGCTGCTTTTCTAGTACCAAGGATTTGCTGATGCTTGCGGACTTAATCGTCCGTGGTAGGGGAAGCAGGTGAGAGCCCTGCGCAGTGCCGCTGCCGTGAGTATCGTGCTACACACACATAACTGAGTGTAGCAAACGATATGAGCCGGAATGCCTACCCATCAGCAGCGATCGCGCCCACGAGCGATGGGCAGAGCGTCGCTTTTTAGTTTCGGTCGCTATACGGCCGTCTATCAAGCCCCTTGACCGCCTTCGCTCGAAGGCGGTTTTTTTATGCCCTGAAGAAGGATTTCCGAACGGATTGGACGGACCAAATGACGAGAGGTGTTTTTTACGGCATCGGTGTAGGACCGGGCGACCCGGGTTTGCTCACATTCAAAGCAGCTGAAACGATGGCAAGCGTCGATATACTCGCTTTGCCGGATTCCGGCAGTGAGAGCGCTGTTACGCAGATCATAGAGAGGGTCTGTGAGAATCCGCAGATACTCTTCTTGGATATGCCCATGACCAGAGATAGGACCATGCTCGACGCAGCACATGACGCAGCGTGGGAATCGATAGTCTCCCAACTCGATGCGGGGCGTTCTGTGGCGTTTCTCACTTTGGGCGATCCATCGCTTTACTCGACGTTCACGCCTTTGCAGAAACGTGCGCTTGCTGCAGGGTTCGTGGTCGACGTAATCCCCGGTGTGATCTCTCCCTGCGCGGTCGC
>JAAXUU010000292.1:0-1459 GCA_013335845.1 Actinomycetota bacterium | reverse complement strand
GAGAGCGTGACTATCGTCCCCGCGCTTGACGAAAGGGATCTACCTGAGACGAATATCGTTCTCATGAAGGTCGGTAAGCGCTTCGAGTGGGTGAAGCAGCAACTTGACAAGACTGGTCGTGCGCAAAGTGCGGTAATGGTTCAGCGCTGCGGTATGTCGGGAGAGAAAATCGACGAAGATATCCTCAAAGCCGATCCGCCGGATTCCTATTTCACGACCATTCTGGTCGGTCCGATTCACTGAAACACAAAGCGATGGGATTCGATGCACGCCGGAGAGCACGGTGTGATGAAAACGTAAGGGAGTTGGAAAGATAATGAAAGGTATCATGATCGCGGCGCATGGAAGCCGTCGACTGGAAACCGAACAGACGCTCGATACGATTGCAGAGAAAGTACGGGAGAAATCAGGAGCAGAGCACTTGAGCTTGGGTTTCATGGAGTTCTCGGATAGGACATTCGAGAAAGCCCTCGACGAGCTCGTGGATGCCGGATGCGATGACATCCTCGTCATTCCGTATTTCCTGTTCACGGGAATGCACCTGAAACATGATATCCCCGAGATGCTGGAGGCGTATCGATCGGAGCATCCGGATATCGATATCCGGATGGGACATACACTCGGCTCGGACGATAGGCTTGTGGCAATCGTTGCCGATCAGGTCGAGGGATTCCTTACCTCGGCAGGGGAGAGGTAATGAAAGGGTTGCGCCATTTGAGACATTCGGCGGTTCGAGTGCTCAAAGGGCTGCAAGGTAGGAAGATGCTTGCAGTCATCGCCGCCGTTATATTCACGACGTTTGCCATTCCGACTCCGGCATTCGCGATGCACATCATGGAGGGTTATATGCCTCCTTTATGGTGTATTGCTTGGTATATCATCGCTGCACCGTTTGTGATCTACGGTTCCATGTGTATCGTCAAGATCTCGAAATCGAATCCCAAACTACGCATGCTAGTGGCACTCGTAGCAGCCTATGCGTTCGTGTTGTCTGCGCTCAAGATCCCGTCAGTTACCGGCAGTTGCTCCCATCCTACGGGTATGGGTCTGGGCTCCGTTATATTCGGTCCCTGGGTTATGGCGGTGGTCGGCATCGTGGTCCTACTGTTCCAAGCCATCCTCCTTGCCCATGGAGGTATCACCACGTTGGGTGCGAACACGGTTTCGATGGGAGTCGTCGGGCCGATCATCTCAGCTTTCACGTATTGGTTGGTCGCCAAGAAACTCAAGTCATCAAAGGATGTGGCTATATTCCTCGCCGCGTCCTTGGGAAGTCTGATGACCTATGTGGCCGCATCCATCGAGCTCGCAATCGCATATCCTTCGGCTACCGGCGGGGTTTTGAATTCATTTTCCGAGTTCGCGAGCATTTTCGCCATTACCCAGTTGCCTCTTTCCACTATCGAAGGTCTTCTGACCATGCTCATCTTCCGCTACATACGGACGTATAACGAAGCGG
>JAAXUU010000291.1 GCA_013335845.1 Actinomycetota bacterium | reverse complement strand
CTTGAGAGGTAGTTGATGTTTGGTTTCCAGCTAGAGATACGTTCAGGGCGAAACCTCGTCATGAGATTTCGCCCTGAACTTTTTAGGGACTTTTGATACAGCCCCATCTCTCGCAGCGGCGCGCGCAACAATAGTCATCCCCGACCGGAACGCGGGCTACATCGGCGGTGTCCATGTTTGATAATTGATTTACGGTCGAAAAGTGCCATCATATGGCACTTCCTACCCCAGTACGTCATTTATCATTTAAACTGTGCAAGTATCTTCGATTGCAACGGGAGGCACTATGGCTGAGATGCGTGTTCCTTCGAGTACCGACCCTATCCGGGTATTTATTGTCGACGATCACCCTGTTGTCCGTAATGGTCTACGCAGTCTCCTTAACCAATACCCTGATATCGAGGTGATTGGCGATGCGGAGACCAGCGCTGAGGCATTTGACCGCATCGCTGAGCTGCGTCCGGATATCAGCCTTCTGGATATTCGATTGGACAAGGAAGACGGCTTGGTACTTGCTCGGCGGATACTGCGCAAATCACCGGAAGCGCATATTATTGCACTTACATCCTACTCCGACGAGTCGTATCTCGTCGAAGCGGCGAGAATAGGGGTTGACGGCTATCTGCTGAAAAGCACCTCGCCGGAGCTTATCGCAAATACTATACGCGCGGTATGTAGGGGTGAGAAATGCCTCTCGTCGGCAATGAGCGAGAAAGCCTTCTCGATGCTGAAGGAACAATCGCGGGAGATTGCCAACCTTAAATCCGGCCTCACGGACGAAGATATGAAGGTATTGCTGCTGATAGCGAACGGCCTACAGGTGAATGAGATAGCTGATGAGCTGTTCATCAGCGAGCGGACGGTAAAAAGGCGCATACAAGACATCCTCACCAAGCTGGGCGTCAAGACGCGCGCGCAAGCCATAGCTGAAGCATATGAGAGGGGGTTGCTATGAGCGCGGCTAAAGGCACCCCGAATCAGCCCATCATCAACTTCATTTCAAGTGTTGATGGGTCACATGGCGCTCTTGCCGAAATCAATGAAAGCGGGCAGACCGAGACGATGGAGATAGAGAGCCTGCGGGTGGTTGAGAACGGCCTTGCAGCCATGAGGAACCTCTACGAGATTACGAAAGACATTGTCTCGCAGTTGGTGATCGAGGATGTCATTAACGCGATTCTGCGGGCGGCTACCCAAGGTCTTGGGGCTTATGCTGCCGATTTGCTCCTGCGTGATTACGCCACCGGCCAATGGAAAGTATTCGCCGAGTACAACAAGCCTTTCGATTACACAGGTACAAACCTGTCCCTTGATGAGTACGGTCCGGAAATCTCAGGAGTCTTAGAGGGCAAGACGGTCATCATGAATAATTTTGGCAGTTGGCTCAAAGATAAGGCGGACACCTTTGACACCCTCCCGACGGAGATGGAGAAGAAATTCTGGCTTTCGTCGATATGCCTGTCCGCTCCGCTATGGAGGGATGGGAAGGTCTTTGGGCTGGTATCTGTCACTGATGTGGACACTTCAAGGCAGTTCACTCAAAACGACGCCGACTTCCTCTCGCTGTTTACCGGTGTCGCAAGTGTCGCCTTCGCCAATGCCGACACACATTCGCGGTTACTACGGCTGAACGAGGACCTGGAGAATCGCGTAGAGGAACGTACACTCCAACTGCAGAGGGTAAACGAGGAGCTCGAGCGCAAGACCGCGCAATTGGATAACGCCTTGGATGCTACAATCCGCCTTCAAGAGCAGGAGCGTGAGCGAATCGCCAATGAGCTGCATGACACATCCTGCCAGATGGTCGCCGGCGCTTTGTTCGAACTTCAGGCAGCGCAGGTGAGTCTGAATTCCGGGAACCTGAAGACCACTAAACAGAAGTTGGTTACAGCCATGCAGGTCATCCGCGACCTGGACAACGCCAATCGCACGGTCATGGAGGCAGCTTACCCATCGCTGCTGAGCAACAAAGGTTTGGTAAGTGCCTTGAAGTACTCCATCAAAGGGCTGAATAACCAGTTCGATGGCAGTTGCCGGCTCGTTGTCGAAGGAACACCCGTTCGATTATCCAAGCAAATTGAGTTGGCTTTGTTCCGAATCGCGCAAGAAGGAGTGACCAATGCTCTCAAGCATGCCCGTGCGAATGAGGTATCATTAACTTTGTCCTTTGCTGAAAATATGGTGAGAGTCCGTGTCAAAGATGACGGAATAGGTTTTGATCATGTAAGCAAGATGACCGGTGCGGTTCCCCACAGGGGCTTGGTTGGAATTCAGGACAGAGCTGCTTCCATTGGTGCCCTCCTCACTGTGCATTCCGCTTCAGGTGTAGGCACGGTCATCCTCATCGAGCTACCTATTGACACAACAGTGTTTGTCGATAGGTAGAGTCTTGGATGGAATCATGGCCTTACCATAATCCAGCAGGCATAGCCGAAGGCCTTCTTGGAGACGTGGGCGCGCCGGGGTCTATCCCGGTTTGCTTATTTCTGAGCCCCTCAAGCCTAGTCAAGTCGAATCGGTTAACAGTATCTTGAAACCGATACTCAAAACATACTCGTTACACGTTTAAGCCGCACGTTTAAGCTATACATCAAGAGCCTTTAGCCGTAAATATGCCGGCTTCAGGCTCTTTTTCATCATAGGCACTTTTGCGCCAGCAGTTGGCACCTGCGCCACTGTGCCATAGAGCACGTTTTCCGCAAGATATATGTATGACCGGCCGCTCCTCCTGAGCGGCTTTGCAAACTATCGTGAGGGAAGGACGGCAAACATGGCAGGAATGAAATGGCACCATATGTGCATTACCGTAGAGGATATGGACGAGGCAGTACATTTGTGGGGT
>JAAXUU010000054.1 GCA_013335845.1 Actinomycetota bacterium | reverse complement strand
TTAAAATGCTGCAAAACATAGGGACAAACCCTCGCTTCGATCCCCGGAAGCTTGGTGCGTCATAGGCAAGCTATATTATTTCTAAGTGCAATTTCTAAGCTCGCAAGAAAACTACCGTATGGTATCGCATATTCAGTGCTATCTCCAATCGTATCACAGGAAACCAGTCGTTCCATGGTGGAACTTTTTGTTACGTCCGATTTTATTGATTGTCAAATCTTCCGGCATTATATTCCTCTTGTCCCGAGGGGCAGCCCAAATAGTGGGCAATAATGAAAGGGGAAAAAATGAGTACGAAAGATCTAGACCGTCGAAGTTTTCTCAAAGGGTCGCTGGCGTTTGGCGCTTTGGGGGCAGCAGGTGCTCTGGTAGGTTGCGCAGCTAAAACCGAAACTACAGCCGCTACCACCGCAGCAACCGCAGAAACTACCGCGACCTCACCTGATGCAATCTGGGCAATCGGAGAAATCGCAGAACCAGCCAAGACCATAACTGCCGATGTATGCATCGTGGGTGGTGGCGGTACGGGCACCGCGGCGGCTATTCAGGCTATCGACCTTGGTCTGAAGCCTGTCGTCATCGAGCGTCTCAACGCGTATGGTGGATCCTTCATCGGTACTGAAGGTATGACAGGGTTTGAAACACACTGGGCGAAAGAGGCCGGTGTCACCTATACTGTACGTCAGGCAGTTGCCAATTGTCTCAAATATCATCACTGGATTCCACAGCACAAACTCTATGACAACTTCTTCGGGCAGACTGCCGAGACTATCGAGTGGCTGGAAGGTCATGGTCAGAAGTTCGATGCTATCGTTGCTTTGGGCACCTCTCCGCAGTCTTGGCACGTCTATGACAAGGGCGATATGTCAAGCCCGGGCGGCTATTTCATGAAGACCTTCGGCGCTGAAGCAAACAAGCTTGGTGTTGAAGCTTACTTCAACACGTATGCCAAGAAGATCGTCATGGAAGAGGGTAAGGTGGCGGGCTTGCTCGCAGAACAGAAAGACGGTTCCATACTCAAGATCGAAGCCCCGGTGGTCCTTCTCGGCTGTGGCGGTTACGCTAACAATTCGGACCTGCTCTATAGCGTCTCAGAAACCAAGAACGTCAATATCCAAGCACTCGGCATGAATTGTCGTAATGGCGACGGTCTCATCATGGCGAAGGATGCCGGCGCTGACTTCGCCGAGTCTGTCGGCACCGTTATGTGGTGCGGTCCTGTAACCATTGGTGCTATCGAAGCGACTTGGACCACCCATGCTTATTCCGTTGGCGTCCAGCCCACCCTATGGATCAATGAGAAAGCAGAACGTTTCTGCCGAGAGGATCTTTGGGTAGATGATTTTGCCGCAGCAGGTATTTGCGTACGGAACCAGGATAAGTCGTATGTCGTGTTCCAAGAGTCCGATATGAACTATTGGGAGACCGTAGGCCCGTATGGTCCCGTCTTCTCCTTCGGTGCGATAGGTACTCCTCTCACGGAGGCACGCGAAACCCTCACGGCCTGTCCATCCGTTCATATCGGTGATACCCTCAAAGAGGTTGCCGATGCTGTTGGAATCGATGCGACTGCTCTACAGGCAACCATAGATCGCTACAATGAGTTATGCGCTGCAGCTGCGGGCCTCGACGAAGAAGATACCACTGCCGATGAGGACTTCGGCAAGCGCGCCAAGTACATGCATGCCGTCAACGAAGGTCCGTTCTGGCTTCTCGAGGTTGCTGATGGGTATTACACAACCTGCGGCGGTATCAAGGTCAATGAGAATATCGAGGTAATTGATTCCAAGGGTCAGGTTATCCCCGGTCTCTACGCCGGCGGTTCCGATGCAGGCGGACTCTATGGCGACAGCTACGATGTCGCGTGGGCTCCCGGTTCTCAGGCAGCTTGGGCTGTCAACTCCGGCCGCCTCTCTATGAAGAACGCAGCTAAGTATTTGCAGGCATAAAGCTATATTAAGCGATTGATGGAGAGATTCCCGTCAAGATCCTGCTATTGGATTCAGACAATAATGATGCCGGTCGAGATTGATTTCTCGGTCGGCATCACATATCTACTATTGAAATTGCATGGGCGCAGAAAAGATAGTCTCAGGATAGCTTCTCAGACAATTCCAGCCACTCGTCCTCGAGGTCGGAAATCTGCCGGTTGATATCTTGAAGCTGTGCTTCCAAGTCACCCAACGTCATATAGTCGGAGGGTTCCACGGCCATCATCTTGGTGCGGATTTCATCAGGCTTCTTGCGGAGTGTATGCAATTTACGCTCTGTTGAGGAGAGCTGCTTTTTCAGGCTGTATTCGTCTCCTCCCGACAAGGAGGTTTTGTCGGCACCGACACTTGTCGCGCTTTGCTTAGGCGCTTTCACTTTAGCCGGCGCTTGGTCGCGTTCATCCAGAATGTCGAGGTATTCTTCGACGCCACCGGGGACATGGCGGATCTTCCCGTCTATCAAGGCATACTGGTGGTCGGTGACGCGTTCCATCAGGTAGCGATCATGGGTAACGAGGATAAGAGTGCCGGGCCAAGTATCCAACAGGCTTTCGACGATTGCGAGCATGTCGGTATCCAGGTCGTTTCCCGGCTCGTCCAAAATGAGGACGTTCGGCTTATCGAGAAGTATGAGCATCAGTTGAAGGCGTCGCCGCTGTCCGCCGGATAAATCGGAAACCCGTGCAGAAAGGTGAGAGTTTTCGAATCCGAGGCGCTCCAATAGTTGGGCAGGTGTGACTTCCTTGCCGTCTAGGACGTAACGTGTCTTATACTGTGCGAGAACTTCACGCACACGGCTTTCCCCCCACTCATCCAGCTCACTGAGGTGCTGCGAAAGGATGGCGAACTTCACCGTCTGGCCGATCTTCACTTGGCCAGACGACGGATCCATCGCTCCTTGGATGAGTTTCAAGAGCGTCGTTTTCCCTGCCCCGTTCTCACCCAGGATCCCGAACCTGTCGCCGGGGCCGATCAGCCAGGTCACATGGTCGATGACGGTCGTGTCACCGAACCTCTTGGTGACATCGAGAAGATCGACGACTTGCTTGCCGAGGCGGGAAATCGCAGCTGTCTTCAATTCGAGTGAGTTACGGGCAGGGGGCTCGTCGGCGATAAGTGCGCGGGCTGTATCGAGGTGGAACTTCGGTTTGGTCGCTCTAGCACGAGCTCCACGCGAAAGCCAGGCAAGCTCCTTGCGCATAATGTTCCTGCGTTTCTGCTCTGCAGTACGAGCTGCTTGGTCTCGCTCGACGCGTTGCAGAACATACGCCGAGTAGCCACCCTCGAAGGCGTCTACTTGCCCATCATGTACCTCCCACATACCGAGGCAGACTTCGTCGAGAAACCAGCGATCGTGTGTGACCATGAGGAGCGCACCGGACTTCTCTTTCCAGCGATGTTTGAGGTAGTCTGCCAGCCATGCGATGGCGCGCACATCGAGGTGGTTCGTCGGTTCATCGAGCATGAGGACATCGTGGTCGCCGATAAGCACGCGGGCAAGATCGACGCGACGTCGTTGCCCTCCGGAAAGATCGCCGATCCGTCTATCCCAAGGTATATCACCGATAAGACCTTGGATTACACTGCGTATCTTCGCATCGGAGGCCCAGATGTGTTCGGGCATATCCCCGACGATTTCATGGGCGACAGTGCTCTCTGAATCGAGTGTGTCTTTTTGTTCGAGAACTCCGATGGTGAGGCCATTTCGCATGATGACGCGACCGCTGTCGACTTCACGTGCACCCGAGAGCACCGATAGGAGTGAGGACTTTCCGTCGCCATTGCGGCCGACGATTCCTATCCGGTCGCCTTCGTCGACGCCGAGAGTGACAGAGTCGAAGACTTTCTTAGCCGGATATTCAAGATGGACGTTCTCGCACCCGAAAAGAAATGCCACTCGACGAACCTCGATTCTCATAGATAGGTATACTCGGCATTATCTCATTGCGGGGGACCAAAGGATACTCCGGTTTCGAAGACGGTCGCTCAGTGAAGGGCGTAATTATAATCCGTAACCGTTTTCTTACTGCTTTCCTAGGGGTTGAATCGATGCGAGACTCGAAGCGAGGGCCACAACGTAAACGATTCAATGAACAGGCGGAAGGGGAACTTGGCGGTATAAGGCCCAAGGCGTATCATAAAAGCGGTATGGAAACCACTTGGCTTACTATTTCAAGGAAAGGCGTGTCTGCTGGAATTCGTGACGGTTTCGAAATCAGAGAAAGAAGGACTCCGCTATGAGAAAGTATGTATGTCCGATCTGTGGTTACGTTTTCGATGAGGCCAAGGGTGACCCCGATGGGGGAGTTGCACCCAAAACGATGTGGGAGGACATCCCCGACGATTGGGAGTGCCCTGTATGTGGGGTGTCGAAGGATATGTTCGAACGCGAATAGACCCGATTCCGTGTTGTAATGCCAAGGATGCGCTTATGATGGTGCATCCTTTTTTAATGCCATGGTCGAACGAGATATAAAAAAACGGAACCGCGTTGAAACGGTTCCGTTTGTTTTAGTGTATGGTGTCTGGTCTCTACGATAGCATGGCGTTGATCGACTCAGCGCACTCCAGACCCTCTTCTATCGCCCAGACGACGAGCGATTGTCCTCTTCGCATATCACCTGCGATGAAAACCTTGTCGTTCGATGAGCGGAAGCGGTCAAGACCTTCTTTGCTGCGGGGAGCGGGGAAGTTCCGGCTCGTCTTCTCGAGACCGAAGGCGTCGATGACGTTCTGCTCGGGGCCCGAGAAGCCAAGCGCGATGAGGACCATATCACAATCGAAGAGCTGGCCGTCACCGTAGGTGATGTTCGACCCGTCCCTCTTGAGGACCTCTGCCACCATGACCTTCGATACCGACCCGTCTTCGTTTCCGAACAATTCCTTGACGGTGGATGCCCAAATACGTGGGTCTTCACCTGTGATGGACTCCGCCTCTATGTGCCCATAGTCTTGCGTATAGGTGTTCGGCCATTCAGGCCAGGGGTTAGAGGAGGTGCGCACTTGAGGGGGAAGGCGATGGATATCCAGCTGGATGACGCTTTTCGCACCTTGGCGCAGTGCGGTGGCGATGCAGTCGACACCGGTATCTCCTCCACCGACGACGATGACGTTCTTGCCATGCGCAGAGAGACCTTCATCTCCCTCGTGCTCAGGGTTGAGGAGGAGTTTCGTCGCGTTCGTGAGGTAATCGACGGCGAAATGAACACCCTTGAGATCGCGACCTGGGACGAGAAGATCGCGGGCGACTGTTGCACCGGTCGCCAAGACGATGGCTTCGTATGAAGCGAGGAGAGAGTCTGCATCTTCCTTTGTGGCGACTTCTTTATTCGTCAGGAAGGTGATGCCCGATTTCTTCATGAGGTCGATTCGGCGTTCGATGATGTCTTTATCGAGCTTCATGTTGGGGATGCCGTACATGAGAAGGCCTCCGCACCGGTCATGACGTTCCATCACGGTGACGTTGTGCCCCATCCGGTTGAGGTGCTCGGCAGCAGCGAGTCCGGCCGGTCCGCTACCTATGACGCACACCTGCTTGTCGGTTCGCGTTGCGGGAGTGCTCGGCTCGACGATTCCGGCGGTGAATGCCTCGTCGATGATTGCACGCTCGTTATCCTTGATGGTGGTGGCTGTGTAGTTCAAGCCGAGGTTGCAAGCGACCTCGCACAGTGCAGGACAAACGCGACCGGTGAATTCCGGGAAAGGGTTCGTCTGCGAGAGACGTGCGTACGCCTCAGCCCAATCTCCACGGTACACGAGGTCGTTCCACTCAGGTATGAGATTGTGGAGTGGGCATCCGGTTGTATGACCTTTTATGGTAAGGCCTGCTTGACAGAACGCCACACCGCAGTCCATGCAACGAGACGCTTGGACTCTCTGCTCCTCAGTGGAAAGCAGGCGTGCGAACTCGTCATAGTTCTTCAGTCGCTCGTTTTGCGAGTCGTTCGTATGATTCTCGCGGTTATGGAGCAGATATCCTCCGGCCTTGCCCATGGTGACTCCCTCGTGAAAATGTATCTATCGCTATTCCGTCATATGCGGTGCAGTTGGTGCGTGTTCATTCGCCTACAAGACAGGCATCTATCAGGCGCTTGCCATTTAGGCGGTAACTCTTTCGAAAGCTGCAACGAGTGCCTCATCGCGACTCTTGCCGCATGCCTCTTCCTCGCACGCGAGAGCGAGTATCTTCTTGTAGTCGCGTGGGATGACTTTCTTGAAACTGTCGAACGCTTTGTCGAAAGAATAGAGAAGTCTGATGCCGAGAGGTGAGCCCGTTTTCGAAACGTGTTCCGTGATCATGCGGTGGATCGTCTCGCGATCAGTATCGTCCGGCTTCTCGATATCGACCATGTCGGGATTCAGGCGATGCTCGAGGCTCTTCTTGGCATCGTAGACATACGCGATACCGCCACTCATGCCTGCGGCGAAGTTGATTCCGACGGGACCGAGGACGAGGACGATGCCGCCTGTCATGTACTCGCAACCGTGGTTGTCGACTCCCTCGACGACGAGCTCGGCACCGGAGTTCCGCACCGCGAAACGCTGGCCGGCAACACCGTTGATATAGCCCTTGCCCGAAGTAGCGCCATAGAAAGCGACGTTACCGATGATCATGTTCTCCGAGGCGACGAAGCTTGCTTCGGAGGGAGGTGTAACGGAAAGTGTTCCGCCGGAAAGCCCCTTCCCGAAGTAGTCGTTCGCATCACCGGAGATGGAAAGCTCGATGCCCTTTGGTACGAATGCACCGAAACTTTGACCGCCTGATCCTACGCACCGGATTTTGATGAGGTCCTCTGAGAGACCGTCGGGATATGCGCGCGTGATGTGTGAGCCGAGAACGGTACCCACGCAGCGGTTGACATTGCTGATGTCGACGGTGAATTCGACCGGTGTGTTCTCCTCGATGGCCTTCGCCGTCAAAGGCAAGAGCAAGGTCTCGTCGAGAATAGTCTCGAGTTCATAATCGTATGCCATCGACGGTTCATAATGGGGGATCTCACTACCCTCGATGGTGCTGAAAAGGGTTTGTGCCGGTTCGAGTATCTGGGAAAGATCGACCGTGCCGGCCTTCCAGTTGTCGTCGACTTCGCCCTGTTCGAGGCACTCGACGTGCCCGACCATTTCCTGCACGGTTCTGAAACCGAGTTCGGCCATGTACTCACGCATTTCGCGCGCGACGAACAACATGAAGTTCTCGACATATTCGGGTTTGCCCCTGAAGCAGCTGCGAAGTTCACGGTTCTGCGTCGCGATGCCGATGGGACACGTGTCCTGATGACACGCGCGCTGCATGAGGCAGCCCATGGCGATAAGGGGAGCGGTGGCGAACCCGAACTCCTCGGCTCCGAGAAGACAGGCGATCGCGACGTCGCGACCGGTCATGAGTTTTCCGTCGGCTTCGATACGTACGCGTGAACGAAGACCGTTCCTGAGTAGCGTCTGCTGCGTTTCCGCCAAGCCCAACTCAAGCGGCAATCCCGCGTGGTAGATGGAGCTCAGGGGAGATGCACCGGTGCCACCGTCATGACCGGAGATCAGGATGAGTGAAGCTCCACCCTTCGCAACACCCGTCGCGATGGTCCCGACGCCCGCTTCGGACACAAGTTTCACGTTGATGTCCGCTTTGTTGTTGGCGTTTTTCAAGTCGAAGATGAGTTCTGCGAGATCCTCGATGGAGTAGATATCGTGATGCGGCGGGGGAG
>JAAXUU010000290.1 GCA_013335845.1 Actinomycetota bacterium | reverse complement strand
TTTGAAGTTGTGGGTGTGGAACCATGTTTGAATGGGAAGTGTAAGAGTAAACGCATGATGGTGGAGTCAACCGCTCCGCCGGCATAGCCCGCGATAGCGCCGAGAAGAACCCCGATCGTCAACGCGATGGCTACCGCCAACAAACCGACCGTGAGGGAGACCCTTGTGCCGGCGACGACGCGGCTGAAGATATCCATACCCAGTTGATCGGTGCCGAACCAATGTTCTGCGCTCGGAGACTGCAACGCGACGGTCATGTCGGTCTCGACAGGATCATAGGGAGTAAGGTAGGAACCGAACAGGGCGATCAACACCAAGAAGATGATGAAGAAGAGGCTGATCATAGCCGGCTTGTTAGCTTTCAGGCTGCGCCACATCTCGAGCCATTGATTCTCGGGTTTGTCATGAAACGTCCCGTCGTCACTCGGGTTCTCAGGATTTCCGGGGTTCTCGGGGTTCCCGGGATTTCCGGGTTTCCCGATCTCGGGGGTCGTCTCCGCGGGTAAAACTGCTCCCTCGACGACAGTGCCTTCGGCGGGCTGGGAGGTCGACGATTTCGATGCGAAAAGGCGTCGTATATCCATGATCCTAGCCCTCCTTCTTCAACGAGTACTTGATACGTGGATCGAGAAGCGCATACACCAGGTCGGCGACGAGGTTGACGGTCACGAATATCACCGCAACGAGCAGAACGACGCCCTGTACGATGGGGAAGTCCGATTTCAGGATGCAGTCGACCGTGAACTTGCCGATTCCCGGCCACGAAAACACGCTCTCGGTTAAAAGTGCGCCGCCGAGAAGTGACCCGAATTGCAGCCCGATGACGGTCGTCACCGGAATCATCGAGTTGCGCAGCGCATGCTTGCCGATGACTTTCCGCTCGCTGATACCCTTTGCCCGTGCTGTCCGAATGTAGTCCTGGCCGAGGGTGTCGAGCATGGTGGAGCGGGTCATGCGCGTGATGATCGCCATCGAGTACATCCCAAGCGTAAGAGCCGGGAGGATGAGATGCAGAAGGGTGCTCTTGAATGCAGCCCAGCTGCCCTCGAGAAGCGAATCGATAAGATAGAAACCGGTCACGTCGGCCGGTTCGAGCAGGACGTCGATTCGACCTCCGGTGGGCAGGAGATCCAAATAGCCGCTGAAGAACATAATCAGCAGGATGCCGAGCCAAAAGACGGGAATCGATACCCCTATAAGCGCGAACAACGTTCCGACCGCATCGAAGATGGTGTTCTTCTTCACTGCCGCCAAAACACCGAGCAGGATACCGAAAATAGTCGCGAAGATGATCGCGGCGATAGCGAGTTCGATCGTCGCAGGAAAACGCGCGAATATCTCACTCGTCACAGATGCGCCCGTGTAATAGGAAGTGCCAAGGTCGCCACGGAAAGCGTTCGCAATATAGGTGATGTACTGCGTGACTATCGGCGCGTCCAGACCTTGCGACTGTCTCCACGCCGTAACCGCCTCTTGCGTCGCGTGCTGCCCCAGTACGATGGGCGCCGGATCGGGAGAGAAAACCCGCATGAGACTGAACACGATGATGGACACTCCGATGAGAACCGGAATGACCATCAGCACCCTTTTTATCACATACTTGAGCATTCTGCTAAGACATCCTTATCGGTTAGGGAACGCGCCGCCGGAGATCAGAGAGCGTAATCTCCGGCGGCACTGGATAACCACATCAGGCAGCTTGACTAACTCTTCACCGCGTCCGAAAGGAACACGTTTCCGGTCATATGATAGAGGAATCCTGAGACGTTCGGACGATAGGCGGCCAGCGTCATAGCATGCGAGATGGGCAACCAGACCGCTTGCTCGGCGGCGTACTTCTCCATTGCGCCGTATTTCGCATCGCGCTCATCGCCGGTCGGGGTGGCGACAGCTTCTTTGACCATCGTTTTCATAGTCTCATCGTCCCAACGGGCTACGTTCAAACTCGGGTCACTATCTGTGAGTAGAGCCATGAAGTTATCGGGGTCGCCGTTATCGCCGATCCAACCATAGAAGCAGATCTCATAGTCACCCGCTTTGACCTTCTCCTTGTACGTGGTCCAGTCGAACGTATCGATCGTGCAGGAAACGCCGACTTTCTGGAGGTAACCCTGGATCGCAGTCGCAAGCGAAGAACCTGTGGCGGCGTTATACGGGCGCGGATTCGAATAGGTTATCATGTGGATGTCCGTGATACCGGCTTTCTCAAGACCGGTTTTCGCAGCTGCCGCATCGTATGCCACCTGCTTGACGGTTGAATCGTACCCGGGTACGAACGTGGGTAGAATCGTGGTGGCTTTCTCGGCGTAGCCTTGGTAGAGACTCGTAACGAGTTCATCCACGTTGATCGCCTGCGAGACGGCCGTACGAGCGGCAGCGTCTGCGAACTTCTCGCTCGTGGTGTTGTACGCCATATAGTTCAGGTTCATTCCGGGCGCTTCGAACAACTCACTTCCGCCGTCCTCGATTTCTTTGACGACCGTGGCGTCGATGCCGTCGATCATATCGACTTCACCCTTGTTGAGGGCAAGGACGCGAGATGAGTTATCTGAGATGAAGCGGAAAATGACGTTCTTCGTCAGTGCCTTATCGCCCCAATAGTTGTCGTTACGCACGAGAACGACGTTCTCGCCCTTGCTCCATGAAACGAATTTGTAAGGACCGGTGCCGACTGGTGCTTCCATGACGCTGTTGTTGTTGCTTTCGAGAGCCGTGGGGCTGACAATCGGAGCGGACAGACTCATGGCGACATTGGCAAGGAATGCAGTATTCGGTTCGTTGAGATTGATGGTCACGGAATAGGGACTATCGACTACGACGTCCTTGACCGATGCATATACGAAACCTGC
>JAAXUU010000053.1 GCA_013335845.1 Actinomycetota bacterium | reverse complement strand
CTCTTCCGATCTTCGGATTCCCTTGTGGATCGTAGTGCTTCTTATCAGTCGCGATATAGTCCTGCTGACAGGTACGCTCTACTTCAACATCAAAACCCATGGGGAGAATGTGCCTGTAATCTACCTAGGCAAAGTAACCACGACACTCTTGTTCGTGGGCTTCGCTTCTCTACTCATCAATTGGCCGATCGTCAGCGGTTTAAACATCGCGAGCCTCCCATATCTCCCGGGGTTCGGGGTTGATCCTTTTGCCCTCGGTATATGGCTCGTCTATGTGGGTATCCTCTTCTCACTCTCAACCGCGATCATATACTTCTCCAAGGGAAGGACTCTGCTTAGGAACTATCAGACAGCTATGGCATCGGATTAAGCAGCCGGCTGAGCAACCACCGGGAGAAACCACGACGTGAGTTCACGAAACACAAACGGAACACGAGATACCACACACACCACCCGCACATCAGCTAGAAGTACGGGTTCGAAACGCACCACCTCTTCACATGCAGGCACCACAACCTCTAAACCGCGTAGCAGTTCTACTGCAGCGCATCGGTCGGCACGAACGACCCCTTCTACCAGGACCAGTGGTACATCTCGTTCCGGTACATCTCGTTCCGGTGCATCCCGTTCCGGTGCGTCTCGTTCCAAGGTGAGTCAGACGAAACGTGCATCGAAGAACAATCGCCTCACGCTCATTGAACGCTTCCAAGCCAGGATCGACACACCCGCGAAACGTATCGTCGCCGGAATTATCGGAGTTCTTCTCGTCGGATCCCTTGCGTTTTCAGCCGTCGATGCACTGGTGACGACGGGGAAGATCCACCCGGGTGTCACAGTCGCAGGTATCGATGTCGGAGGAATGACGAAAGAGGACGCAAGTGTACTGCTTGAAGAGCAACTCACAGCGCGACTTGAAACGAGTTCCGCAACTGTATATGCATCGAAAGAAGGTCAGATCCAGCTCGAAGCGCTCACACTCATAGATGCAGTCGATGACGGGGGATCGAGCGCGCCCGGAGAGGGCGAAGGGGATGGTTCCGGTTCGGGAACTCGCGTCGAAACCTCAACGGATAACCCAAGTTATTCCGCTTGGGACATCACACCATCGACCATCGGGGCGGGCATCGATGGTGTCGCTTTGGCATCTGAAGCGTATTCCGTCGGGCGTACATGGACCTTTTTCACCGACCGTTTGGCGGCCCTTCTGGTAGGTTACTCCGTCGATCCTCAAATCGTCTATGACGAGAGTCTCTTCATCGGCGTAACAGGAGTGATCGATCAGACGATCGGGACTCCCGTCGTCAACGCCTCGATCTCGATTCAAGACGGAATAGTATCGGTCACCCCCGCTTCATCGGGGAATCTGGTCGATAAAGAGATATTCTCCTCGGAACTCGCAAAAGCTTTCCTGCTGGATACGCATAGCTTCGTTGTGACTATGCGTATCACACCTTATGTGATCGATGACACCGAAGCCGAGGAAGTCGCCCAAAGTGTCCGCACCGCCATCGCATCGCCCGTTACTATGACCTACGAAGGAAGTTCGTGGGAATTCGGCACCGGCGAGCTCGGCTCCTGCTTGGGCACGCGAATCGAGGGTGAAGGCGATGCAGCCGTACTCGTTCCCTTTGTTGAGCCATCGGCTACCGAAGGTGTGATAATGGGACTTCTGGGTGAAGGTGTCGTCGTCGCTCCGGTCGATGCCCGATTCCTCATCGATGGCGACACAATCGCTGTGTCGGAAAGTCAAGAGGGGAAGGGACCTGATCTCGATCAAGGGATAGCCGCGCTCCAAACCATTCTATTCGGTGAAAGCGATGAACCTGTAGACCGAAACATCGCACTTCAGGCAGCTGCGGTCGAACCGGCATTAAGTACAGAAGCTGCGAATTCCAGGGGTATCATCGAGCAGGTCTCGACCTATACCGTCGAATTCCACGGTTCGGGAGCACGGGTGCATAATATCTACCTCTTGTGCGATCTACTGAACGGGATGTTCATCGAACCGAACACCACCTGGTCCTTCCATGAATCCGTAGGGGAGTGCAATGAAGAGAAGGGTTTCGAAGCTGCCGGAGCCATTGTGAGCGGTGAGTATGTCGATCAGATCGGCGGGGGAATCTGCCTCGTCGCCACCACGCTTTTCAACGCTGCGTTTGAAGCCGGTTTCCCAATCGATGAACGACATAACCACTCGCTGTTCATCGTCGGATATCCCGAAGGACGAGATGCGACGGTCTCATATCCTTCTCCTGATCTGAAATTCACGAATGAGACCTCCTCATGGTTGATGATCACTGCAGATTACACGGAAACGACGGTAACTATCACACTCTGGGGAACAAGCCCCGGTTATACCGTAGCCTCCGAAGCGAGTGAATGGACTGAAGGCGCTGCATTCAGCACGAGAACCCTGAATGACGATACGATGTATATCGGCGAAACCCGGATTGAAACAGCCGGAGAAAACGGGAAATCCATCATAGTCACACGGTATGTCACCGATGACGGCGAGAACATCCGCACAGATACCTTCAAATCCGTGTATAAACCACGCAATGAAGTGATATATGTGGGAACGAAGGAGCCACCGGCAACTGTAGAAGTGCCCGCTACCACCGAGAGTCCCGCAGTCGTCGAAACTCCTACACAGGACGGAAACCCATGATGATGTCCATGATGAAGGGGTCGGAATCAGTTATCGGGCTGACGGGTTGTGGTTCCTCCCATCGGAAGATGCGATAAGACCGCTATGAAGATACACACTATTATTTTCTCCCGGTTTTGCTAAAGTTTTAAATTAACATCACTGAAGGTGCTCGCGTATCGGAAAGGGGTATCAACCTTGTACTACCAACCGGAATTAGAAACGATGCCACAGGAGGAGCTACAGGAACTTCAACTGGAGCGTCTCAAATCCCTGCTCATACGTGTCTATAACAACATCGACTTCTACCGCGATCAATTCGACGCAGCGAACTTCGACCCCTATTCCGTCGAGTCGCTCGATGACCTTGCGAAAGCCCCTTTCACCGTTAAGCAAGATCTGCGAGATAATTATCCCTTCGGTATGTTTGCAGTGCCGAAAGACGATGTTGTTCGCGTCCACGCATCAAGCGGCACGACCGGCAAAGCGACTGTCGTCGGGTACACCAAACATGATATCGAGGTATGGGGTGAATGTATCGCCCGCGATATCGTCTCGTGCGGTGGTTCTTCCCAATCCGTTTTTCAAATCGCATATGGCTATGGTTTATTCACCGGAGGGCTCGGTGCCCATGTCGGCGGAGAAACCCTCGGATGCATGGTTATCCCTATGTCTTCAGGGAATTCGAAGCGACAGATCCAACTGATGCAGGATTTTGAAACCGATATACTTGCATGCACACCCTCATATGCGATGCTTCTCGCCGACACCGCGATCGAAATGGGTCTGAACCCGGCGAAAGACTTCAAATTATCCGCGGCCATCCTCGGAGCCGAGCCTTGTTCTGAATCGATGCGCAAGGAGATCGAAAGAAAACTCGGCGTGACCGTCGTAGACATCTATGGTTTATCCGAGGTCATGGGACCCGGAGTCGCCTGCGAGTGCAGCTATCAGACCGGACTCCATGTTGCCGAAGATCACTTCATAATCGAAATAGTCGACCCTAAGACACTCCTGCCTGTTCCCGACGGGGAGTGGGGCGAGGTTGTTTTCACAACGCTTTCAAAGGATTGTTCTCCTTTGATCCGTTACAGGACCCGCGACATTTCAAGGATCGTCCCCGGTACCTGCGAGTGTGGTCGAACCATGAGGAGAATGGACCGAATCTCCGGTCGCACCGACGACATGCTCATCATCCGCGGCGTCAATGTATTCCCGAGCCAGATCGAAGAAGTCATCACCGGTTTCTCGGAAGTCGCCCCCTGGTATCAAATCGTGGTTACGAAACAAGGACCTATGGATTATGTGGAACTCAAGATCGAGGTAGTACCTGATTTCGATTTCGATGAGATCCGTAAGATCGAAAATCTCCAGAATCGTATTGCCGCGGAACTCAAGAGCAATCTCCAAATCGCGGTTAAAGTACGTATCGTCGAACCTAAATCCATCGAACGGAGTGAAGGTAAAGCGAAACGCGTCATCGACTTACGGAAGGCGGGTGCTTCGAATGATTGATCAAATGACCGTTTTTCTCGAAAATGAAAAAGGACGTCTCGGTTCGCTCTGCCGCACTCTAGGAGACGCCGGTGTCAATATGCATGCTTTGATGATCGCCGATACCACTGATTTCGGTGTCGTGCGTATCATCTGTGATGCACCCACGAAGGCGACACGCCTCTTACGCGATCTCGGATATCAAGCGAGCACGACTAAAGTCGCTGCAATCGAAGCACCGAATCGTCCGGGCGGAATGGCCGATGTCCTCACATGCCTCGCCGATGCCGATGCGAACATCGAGTATGCCTACTGTTTTGGAAGCCCTTCACATGATACCGCTATCGTGATCCTGAAAATCCACGACGGTGACAATCTCGTCGACGCTTTGGCGGCGCAAGGATTGAAGGCGCTGCAACCGGAGGACATATACTCTCCCGATGAATTGTAAACCGATGCGATCTACGCGAAGCAGAATAGGTATCACCTTGTCCCGAGCTCTTTGTGCGATCACTTTGGTGTTCTCGCTCGTCATCGCAGTCCCGAGCACCGCATATGCGACCGTGCTCGGGGAAGACGTCGTGGGAAACGCGACTGTCACAGACCGAGGACTCACGATCTCGCAAACACCTGATGTCGATGCCTCTTTCGCCATGCTCATGACCTCGACAGGGGAGGTTTTGTGGTCGCGACATGCGACGGATACCGCATCTATCGCATCGGTCACGAAAATCATGACAGCCGTCGTCGCACTTGAAAGCGCCGACCTGTCAACGATGATCACCATACCCCCTGAGGCCGCCACTATCGGCGAGTCAAGCGCCAATCTCATGGAAGGAACCCAAGTAAGTCTCGGTAACCTTCTGTATGGTTTGATGATCCCCTCCGGAAACGATGCCGCGATTTCGATTGCGATCGGTATCGCAGGAAGTGAAGATGCTTTCGTCGCAATGATGAACGCGAAAGCGACGGAACTCGGAATGACCAACACCTTCTTCGAGAATCCACATGGCCTCGATGAGGGGGACCACCAGTCCTGTGCGGCGGACATCGCACTCCTTGCTGAATACGCGATGAAGAAGGATGCGTTCCGTTCTATCGTGAGCAAGCCCACGGCGACGGTCGACCTCGGTTACGGGGAGACGACCTTGACGAGTACGAATGCCCTTCTCACCACATACGATGGGGCGATAGGGATAAAGACCGGTTTCACCGACCCCGCAGGGTACTGCGTGGCATCGGCCGCTTCCAGAAACGGTGTCGAATTGTACGCGATCGTACTGGGGGCTTCGAATGCTTCGGCACGATTCACCAGCGCGGCTACACTACTCGACTGGGGTTTCGCTCACTATACCTCAGTGAATCTTTCCGACCCGAGCGTGACCGTAGCCGAAGTACCTTCGCTCGATTGGATCGATAAAGCAGTCCCCGTTGCCGCGCAGGAGGCCGATACCGCATGGGTTCTCGATTACAACGGACCCGTGAGCCAATATATATCCGTAATCGATATCTATGGTGATGTTGATGCGGGAGACGTCTTAGGGACTATCACATGGACGCAAGGGGGCATTGTCGTCGGGACATCTCCTTTGATTGCTACCGAGGATTGCGAAGAACCCGGGGTCTTCGATAGTATCGTCATATGGTTCAAGCGGACCTTCACGGCCGTAGAGGATCATGCGGAACTCAAGGTACTCGTAGATCCCGTAACCATCCAAACACCTTTTCCTGAATCCCTTGATGCAGCAGCGTGATACTTACTCTCGGACGGTGAAACACCCATGAACAATGACCACAGAGAACTTGAAGACGACTATAGTTCCCCGCTTCAAGCGGAACACCGTTATCTTGGATATCAAGGCGCCGGATCTCCTCGGGTATATACCTCGCTTGCAGAGGAACTCGACATCGCTCGAACCTCACCTGTAGTCTGCGACATTTCGCAGACGGGGAAGATTCGCGTAGCCGGACCTTCTTCCGAACGGTTCATCGCCACTATGACCACCTGTGCTTTGGAGCATATTCAAAACATAGGCTCCGGACGCGATGCCCTCGTTTTGAATTCGCAAGGTGAGGTAATCGACAAGATCGATGTGATACGTACGGGTGAAACCGAATTCATGGTGCTCACATACCCCGAGAACAGTGACGAGGTCTTCACTTGGTTCCAAGCCCACAGTGAACTTGCGCATGAGGGGAACCTTGTTTTCGAAGACATCTCATTAGAGAACGAAACAGTCGGTTTGGCTGGAATCTGTCTTTCCGGCCTTGGAGTCGGGGTCATCTTGAACGATCTGAGGATTCCCGTGAATAGTTCGACCGAAAGCTGTGACACGGTCTGCATGCCTCCTCATACACTTGATTACCTTGTGCTCGATACCGTTCCCACCTTGGTGTACCGGTCGGACGCGAGCTCCGAGGAAACCTACGAACTGTACTGCCAAGCCGGTAGCGCGCCGCTTCTTTGGCGCGCACTGCTCAGTTTCCCGGAAATCGCCGTGATCGGGACCGCCACACTCGAATCACTCAAACTGTGCAAGGGCTCGCTTTTTTGTGGCGCCGGACTTGCGAGGTACGTAGATCCGATTGCAGCCGATTTGATGTCTTCCGTGAGGGAAGGAGGCGGTTTCGTAGGGGAGAAAGCGCTCGCATCGAGACTGCATTCGCAAGGGCCGATGGATGTTCTCTGCGTATTATCGTTCGCCGAACTATACGATCCGAACCGAATAAACCAAGGAATGGAAGTCTTCTCGGTTGAAGATGGAATCCCGGCTGAGGAGTCATGCGGAATCATAGCGAACGTCTCCTTCTCGCTCGAACGGCAATGCACGGTCGCTGTAGCTTATATGCAGGATGCAGTATTCAATAACGCTACTGTGCAAAATGCAGTGCCGCTAAATGCAGCGCCAGAAAATAACCTGCCGCAAAATACCGGGGCCTTCGCTGTCAAACATGGAGCCGAGATACTTTTTTCAAGCGGTATCGATGAACCCTTTATGACGGTTTGTAAATAAAGTATTAACATAAGCTCACTATCATTCGGATAGCAGCTAGAGTGTTACGAATACATCGAAGTATCCTGTCGCTGAACGCGGCATTGAAGATAGGAGATCTCATATGACCGATACTCTTGTTTGTCCTGTTTGCAACGGTCCCATACAGAGTAAGGATCATGAATGTCATCGTTGCGGTTTCAGATTGGCCGGAAGCACTCAATCATTCGAACCGATCAAGATTTCAACTGTTCCCACAACCGAAGCCGCTGCGCCCGACGTTTCCGGAACCCGCTACTCGTTGTTCGTGAGCAAAGGCCCGCAAGCGAACGAGGAGTTCTTCCTCGACGCCCCGAAAATGACCTTCGGACGCGATCCCCACTGTGATATCTTTTTGAATGACATGACGGTTTCCCGTGAACATGCAATGGTTTTGGTCGAGGATGATTCGGTGTCCGTGAAGGACATGAATTCGTTGAATGGGACTTGGGTTAACGGGAAAGTCGTCGAAGAAGCGATATTGACACCGGGATCACTTCTGCAGATCGGGACATTCAGTATGGTTCTC
>JAAXUU010000289.1 GCA_013335845.1 Actinomycetota bacterium | reverse complement strand
TCGTCGCCATGATGCGTCAGTTCTTCATCGGCGTGAACGGGGTCCGCGATCAAGCGCGGGCGGCCCTGACCGGGGAAGAGCGCGAGCTGATTTTCGGGTAGCAGCCCTTGCGGTTTCGGCAAGCAAACGGTGAAAAGTTGTCATTATGGCAAAATAATCAGTGCAAGCACGGTGAATCAGCCGTGCTTGTCTATAATGAGGTAAAGGCATCGATATAAAGGAGTTCAACATGGCAGACGCGCCTCTCGTAGGTATCATCATGGGTTCGAAGTCGGATCTTCCCGTCATGGAGGATTGCGAACGTCAACTCGATGAGCTGGGCGTTCCGCATGAAACCATCATCGCGAGTGCACATAGAAATCCCGAGAAGGTGCATGAGTGGAGCGCCACTGCGGCGGACCGCGGCATCAAGGTCATCATCGCTGCAGCCGGGAAAGCCGCTCATCTCGGAGGTGTAGTAGCTGCCTTCACACCGTTACCGGTCATCGCGGTCCCTATGAAGACCAGCGATTTGGGCGGCCTCGATTCGTTGTTGTCCATGGTGCAGATGCCGACGGGCGTTCCGGTCGCCACAGTCGCTATCGGGGGTGCGAAGAACGCGGCCATATTGGCGACGCAGATACTCGGGACTTCGATGACCCAGTACCGCGATGCGATTATCGATTATAAGAAGAAGATGGCTGAATAGAGGGAACATGCACTATCAAACACTGCTCGACGAAATCAAGAACGCGATGAAGCAACATGATCAGGATCGCGTTTCGATTCTGCGTCAGGTCCATAATGAGGTCAAGTATATCGAGGTGAACGAACGCCGTGAGATAAGCGAAGCGGATGTCGATGCCATGCTCAAACGCGTCTTGAAGCAGACGGGAGAGACTCTCGAAGGTTCGATCAAGGCTGCAAACGACGACGCCCGAACCGAAAAGCTCACCGGCCAGGTTGCGATTCTGGAATCATACATTCCCAAGCAGGTTGCCGGTGAAGAGCTCGAAGCCCTCATCGACGCCACCATTGCTTCAGAGGGCGCTACTTCGAAACGTGATATGGGCAAAGTGATGGCCGCTCTCAATGCCGCCACGGGTGGGAACTACGATAAAGCCGCAGCCGCGAAATTCGTCGGTATGCGTCTTTCGTAAGAACACGGGAATACAAGAACGCCGGAATACGTGTAAGAACGCCGGAACACGGGAACACAAGGCCGCCGGAACACAATAAGAGGAGTACTATCTATGAGAGATGCACCGACGGGAAGACTCGACATGAGGGTCGTGACCTCGTGGCGTCTAAGCAACGCCCTCTGGACGGTGTTATTGGATATCTGCATTATGGGAGCGGCACTGACATTCAGTTCGGTCATGCCGGATCTCTTCCCCAAGCTCTGGGTGGGTGTCGCCGCGCTCGTCTCGTTGATCCTGCTCGTCCTCTTCGTCTTGATCACGCCCAGTATCCACTATGCTCGTTGGCGCTATGCAGTGAACGAAGATGATATCGATATCATGCGAGGCATCATCATCTATAAGAGGATCATCATCCCCCTGGTGCGCGTGCAGCATGTCGATAGCAAGCAAGGTCCCATCCTGCGTATGCTCAAGCTCGCCTCGGTGAGCGTTGCCACGGCAGCCGGCGAGCATGAGATCCCCGGACTCGCACTCGAGGAGGCCGATGCGCTGCGCGATCGCGTAGCGGTGCTCGCCAGAATCGCGCAAGAAGATGTCTGACGATAATACCCTCATACCTCCGATTCCCGTTCCTCCGATCCCCGTACCTCCACGGTCCGATGATGCGAATGGATATGCTATTGCCGGAGGCATAACACCGGGGCCGCACAACCTGCATAAGGTGGTCATCCTTCTTTGGGCGTTGCGTTTCTTCGTGCCACTTGCCATTGTGGCGATGTCGAGCATACTGGCACCGTTCATGGAAGGTGAAGTCACCGGCGCTGAGATACCGACGTACGCTTTGGTGTTGATACCTATCGTCATCATCGTGTTGGTTGCGGCTATTGCATGCGTTTATGCCTATCTCTCTTACAAGAACTTCACATGGGAGATCACGGACACCGAACTCCATGTGTCGCGCGGCATCATATCGAAGAAGCAGACACATATTCCGTTTCAGCGGATACACTCGCTCGATTCGACGGCGAAGCTGATCGACCGCTTGTTGGGAGTGGTCACGCTCAACGTCCAAACCGCCGGAAGCAGTCGCCCCGAAGCTGTCCTGGCAGGTTTGAAACTCTCGGATGCCGAGGCGCTCCGTGCAGAGATTTTCAAACGCAAGTCCGGTCTGACCAAGGTTCATGCGGTTGCTGCGCAAGGCGGTGTCGGCGCGGCTGTGGAGGGTGCTATCTCTTCGATGGGCGCGACGGTCGATCAGGCGGAGCGTTCGATCGATGCCATCGCGCGCGGAGGGAACCTGATACACGAACTCGATAGCGTCTCGAGTTCACTCAGGGGTGCGTTCGGCGGTCAGACGTATAGCGACGAGGCCCCGATCGAGTTCGAGCGTAAACTCAGTACGAAGGAGCTCCTACTTGCCGCTGTGTCGGGTAAAAGCACAGGTGCTCTGGTTTTCGCGGTAATCGCCGCGGGTTTGCAGTTGCTCGGCTCTTTCGGCGTGAGCGATGACACGCTTATGAGCATGACCGAGAACGCCTTCAGATACGTACTCTCGATGGGAGCCCTGGCGGTAGCGGGTCTCATCTTCTTCCTGGTGGTTATTATCTGGCTTGTTTCCGTATTCTCGTCGTTCCTATCGTACGGTGGATTCACGGTACGTAGGCGCGGTGGTCGTCTCGAGGTTGAGCGCGGCCTTCTGTCGCGACGCTTCAACGGTATCGCTATCGAGC
>JAAXUU010000288.1 GCA_013335845.1 Actinomycetota bacterium | reverse complement strand
CGGTGTTGTCAACAAGGTCGCGATGTTCTGCATTTTCCCCATCGTCGGCGTCTCGATGGCGGCGCAACCTTTGATCGGCTACAACTATGGCGCACACAACTATATGCGTGTTAAGCAAACGCTTAAAGTCGCAATGTTATGGGCAACGGCTTTGCTCGCGGTGTTCTTCGCGCTCATCCATCTCTTCCCCCATGGAATCGTCGCGCTTTTCGGGATCAGCGATGAACTGTTGGACTTCACGATCGAGGCATTGAAGATCTATACATTCGGGTTCCCGATTATCGGAGCTCAGATCATCGGATCGAATTATTTCCAAGCAACGGGGCAGCCGCTCAAGTCCGCCGTACTGTCACTGATGCGCCAGTTGATTTTCTTGGTTCCCTTGATCTACTGGGTGCCGCAGATTTTGCCAACTCACTTTCCCGCGATTAGCGGCTTGATGGCGGTCTGCTATGCTACGCCGATGGCGGATGTGCTGTCTAGCATCTTCACAGGCGTATTCGTGCTTTATGAAATCAAGCGCCTTAACACGTTGATGCTGAAGCATCGAGAGCATAGCACGTGTTCGGTCGACGCATAGAAATACCGGCATCGAGAATCTAGATAGTCCGATGCCGATAACCTAGCTTGCCCGACGTCGAAACTTTCTTCGTCAGAATCTCCCCAATAAAAAACCGCCACGGTTGATGACCATGGCGGTTATTTCGATAGTACGCTTGGCGCGGACGATAACATGCCCATGAATGAATCAGTAGCGGTTGTCGAAGATGCGTCTGGATTTCTTCTCACTACGGGGGAGTTCACCTAGGGCGACGGCTTTCGGCGAGATCGTGATGCCTACCTTGCTCTTGAATGTGTTGATGAGGTCCAGTTCTGCCTTAGCTCGATCTTCGCCTTCCGCGGCCGTTTCGAAGAACACGGTCATGATATCTTTCCCATATAGATGGTCGATCATGACCTGATATTCGCTGCTTGCAAGGGGAACCTGTTGGATGACTTCCTCGATTTGAGCCGGGAAGATGTTCACACCTTTCACTTTTACCATGTCGTCGGTGCGTCCGACTAGGGTCTCTATGCGAGGGAACTCGCTGCCGCAGAGGCATTCGCCGGGGATGATACGCGTGAGGTCGTGTGTGCTGAAGCGGAAGAGGGGTGCGCCCTCTTTGCGCAACGTGGTTATAACGAGCTCTCCGCTTTCCCCGTCGGGCAGGACTTCCCCGGTTATGGGATCGACGATCTCGAAATACACGAAGTCGTCCCAGTAGTGGATTCCGCTTTCCTCATCGCACGTGATGCCGATGCCCGGTCCGTAGACCTCTGTGAGACCGTAGATGTCGTAGAGCTGCACGCCCAGTTCGTCGGCGATACGCGCGCGCATCTTCTCGCCCCAACGTTCACTGCCGATAACACCCTTGCGTAGTTTTATCTTATCCTTGATGCCGCGCTCTGCGATAGTCTCGGCTAAGAGCAACGCATACGACGACGTCGCACAAAGGACGGTCGAGCCGAGATCCATCATCATCTGAAGTTGTTTGTCGGTATTGCCCGGCCCCATGGGGATGGCCATCGCACCGAGGAGTTCCGCACCGAGCTGGAAGCCGATGCCTGCGGTCCACATACCGTAACCGGGGGTGATGTGGATGCGGTCGAGCGGGGTGATACCGGCCATCTCGTAGCAGCGCTTGAATTGGAAAGCCCAGTCATCGATGTCCTGCTGGGTATAAGGGATGATGACCGGTGTACCTGTGGTTCCCGAAGATGAATGGATGCGTACGACCTTCTCGTCGGGAACCGCTTGGAGTCCGAGCGGGTAGGCGTTGCGTAGGTCGTCCTTGGTCGTGAAGGGGAGCTTCTCGAAGTCTTCTTGGGTTTGAATGGACGTGAGGTCGATGTCTTTGAATTTCTCTCTATAGAACGGGCTGCGTTCCTTTATCGTTTCGAGTTGTTTCTTGATGAGGTCGAGCTGGGCTTTCTTCATTTCCATTGCGTATGTCCTTTCACGTTGGTTGATCCGATGTATGGTCGTGGGTACTGCATACATCCTTTACCATCGTTTACAGGTGTTCGCATAAGCACGTTCCCCAAGCTCGAGTGCTGCAAGGTTCATCGATAGATACTGCGGTTTGACCAACGCTTCGAGTGCCTGTGCGATTTCCGCGGCGTCGATTCCCAGTTCGCCTGAAGCGCATGCCGCACCGAGCATCGCTACATTGAGCGGCTTGCTTGAACCGCACGCCGCAATCAACTCGTCGGTATCGATGCGCACGATTCGGTCCTGCAACACATCCTGCAGGTAGTCGAGGTGCGCTTGCGCGTCGTAACTACTCTTTCCAAGTGAAGCCATCACGGGGCGGATCGCCCCCGTGGCGACGATCATCTTGCCCGTGGGGCTCAGGTACGGCAGTACGCGCGTGGCTTCGCCCGGCTCGAAAGCACAGACGATGTCCGCTTCTCCGAGTGGGATAAGCGGGCTTGCGATGTCGTCATCCAGCGTAGCGCCGATTCGCACGTGGCTTACGACACAACCACCTCGCTGCGCCATCCCGATAGTTTCCGCAGTGCGCACAGGGAAGCCGTTTACCATTGCGGCATTCGCGATGAGTTTGGAGGCGAGGACGGTTCCTTGGCCACCTACACCGGCTAGGATACAGTTCATCTCGTTCCTCCTGACTCGATAGCATCGAAGGGACAGACGCTCACGCATAGATTGCACCCGTTGCAGAGGGAGTTATCGATAGAGACGATACCGTCTTGCAGGAGGAGAGCGGGGCATCCGAGCTCCTTGATGCATTTCGTGCAACCGGTGCAGTCGGCCGTTATCGTCGCCGGTGCCTCGGGCTTGAAGAGAACCACGCAAGGG
>JAAXUU010000287.1:1329-2862 GCA_013335845.1 Actinomycetota bacterium | reverse complement strand
ATGATGCCTCAAATCGGAACTCGGCTCAGAAGGGTGTTGCCGAGTTCCGTTTTGAGGCATCATCATACCTACTTGATTGAGTGTATTAGGTGATTGAACGTACCTGGTTGATTGAGCTCGCCTGGTTGATTAAACGTGCCTACTTGATTAAGCCGTGAGAACTGTCGCAGAACAATCGTTCGACGATCGCCTGCCAAACGCCGGTATCGATTGGATCTTTTGCGCACACGCAGATTTGTGGCGCTTCCGGGTTTATCGTCGATATCGCGCTCAGAACGCATTCAAGCGTTTCTGAATCTACGCGATCGATTTTGTTTATCAAGATGACGTCTGCTGCTTTAAGTTGTTTCGTGAGCAACACGTCGAGTGCGTCAAACAAGTGTTCCCAGCGCTTGGCGTCGACAATCGTGCAGATGCCCGAGTTTAGGTGAAGCGTCTTTTGGATGTTGTCCTGCATATAGGAAGGTATCGCCAGGCCAGTCGATTCCACGATAACCCACTCCGGATCCAAATCACGTTGAAGCGTATCGAGTGCCTCTATCAACTCGGTTGCCATACTGCAGCACACACAGCCGGAGAAGAGATTCGTCACGGAGTATCCGGTGTTTTGGATGGTCGTGCCATCGATGCTGGTTTCCCCGATCTCGTTCTCGAGAATCGCAACCGAAGGCTTCCCCATAGTCTCCGAATTCTCGACAAGATACTTCGCGAGCTGAAGAAGAACGCTTGTCTTTCCGGACCCTAGAAACCCGCCGAGAATCAATACCTTCATGCTCATCCTTCGTCATCGATAGAACCGAAACCACTCCCCTGCCGTGGCAGGGCTCTATCCTAACCGCATTCGCGCATGGCGTTCAAGATGACTGTTCGTCGAAGCCCCCTATGCGGTTAAACGCCAAATAGCCTTACGAGAAGAACGTCTCGTTGAGCCAGGGTCCGTATTCGCCTGTCCACATCGATCCTAGCTGGTCGAAGACGAGCGGCCAGTTGATTGTCTGCCCGAACAGCAGCTCGAGGTAGTGATGGCTATCGATGCCACGGGCAGGTTCTGCTCCTAAGCAGGCCTGGGCGATAGTGTAGGTACACGTGGGACACATGGTGACGAGTGTATCCGCCCCGGTAGAGCGCGCCTCGTCTATCACGCGCCAGACGCGTCGCTGCGTGATCTCCTCGTCATAGGAGGCCACCGCGCCGCCGGCACCACAGCAGAGCGTTCCCTTGCCACTATGCTCCATCTCAAGTTGCACGGCGCTCGGAAGGTGCCTTGCCATGAGTTCGCGGATTGCGGCGCCATGCCGATTGTCGAAACGATCGTGGCAGGAATCGAAGACTGTGACGCTCTCTACCTCTAGAGGCGTAAATCCACCCGTCCCTGCCTTCTCCGAGGAGCCACCATACAGCAGCAGTAGCTCCGGTAAAGGGACGATTTCGATCTCGCCCAGCATCCTCTCGGCGAACTCCTCGCCGCATCCGGGACATACCGTAATCATGCGGGTGATGCCCGCCGCATGCATCTGATCGAGTATCCTTTGC
>JAAXUU010000287.1:0-1319 GCA_013335845.1 Actinomycetota bacterium | reverse complement strand
TGCAACGACTTTGCACGATCCGCAAGGCCGGCGCTCAAGAGAGGGCTCCCACAACAATCGTCGCTCAATACCCAGGCGATACCCGCGTCACTCAACCACTCTCCCACCGCACGCGTAAGCTCGGGGGCATAGCTCACAAGCGAGCATCCGGGAAAGAATAGCGTATCTGCTATACCGGGGCCATGCTCCGCCGCTTCAGCTAGGGAGGTGAACTCCGCATATGAAACTCCCCAGATCGCACGGTAGGCGCTGAATATGTGCCACTCGTTGTCGACCGCCACTATTTTAGAGTCCTGCGGCGGCATGAGACCCGCTTCCATGAAGAGAACGCGCCAATCGCGCATCCTTTCCGACGAAAGCATATGGGTCTGGCAGAGTGCCGTGCAGTAGCCGCAGAAGCAACAGCGACGCAGGGCATTGTAGAGGTCGGGGTGCTCCTCGACCATCTCGCGAGTCGCGGCGGGTTGCTCGGCGGGTTCAAGCGCCGTTATCTGTTGGTAGCCATCCTCAATGAGACCGATATCGAGTTCAGGCTCCGTCAACACCTCGCAGCGCAAGGTGCACTTCTTGCAGTGAGCGCAGGTCATTCGATTGTCGGACCACTTGGCTAGCATGGTGAGAAGGGGCAAGCCCAGTTTTGCGATGAGGTCGATCTCCTCTTGAGTGAGCTTCTGCGGTTTCATCTATTCGAACTCTCCGTCCGGTATTCCAAGCGAGCACGATCCTGGAAAAGACCGTGCATTATCACGATGTCTGCTCGATGCCATGGTAAGTCAGAGACCAATTCTACCGCAATCAGAATAATATGCACGAGAGATATGAAGACTACACGAGACCGGCGGTGTGCGGATGCATCGACCAGTCAACAAGCATCCAACAAGCCTTCCTCGAAGAGATCGATATGCTCAAGTCACGAGTAAACTTCCATATGATGTTATATATGATAGATGTAGCATTATGTGAAAGATGGGGCACTTCGCCGTATGCTGCGAGATACGCAACGCGTCGCTGACGTTGTTCGCATCGCGACCTTTCGCAGTACGGCCGCATGGCACGCTAGGGCGACCTTCCAGTCGCTTCTGCTAAGAGCGAGGTGTCTGCGGACATACGCAGTCCACGAAAAGTCACTATAATGCCGATAATTCCAAACTGATCATGCGGGAGATAAGGACCAACAATGTACGGACTCAAGACAGAACACAGCTTCGACAGTACGCACTTCCTCACCGACTACTTCGGCAAATGCGAGAACCTGCATGGCCACCGCTGGCGTGTGGTGGTCTATCTGGAGCAAGAGGAGCTGCAGATGCAAGGCACTA
>JAAXUU010000286.1 GCA_013335845.1 Actinomycetota bacterium | reverse complement strand
GCCACAACTCGCAGCATCCGTTTATAGAGTTCGGCAGAGCATCCCTCAAGGTGCCCGAGAGACTTCTTAACCCGAAAGTATGTGTTAACATGTTGGATTTTATTCGCGAGAAATGTAGTTATCCACAAGATGTAGTGGCTGTTTAGTAAATTTATTACACTAATTTGTATGGTTTCGTATATTTTTCCGGCAAAACCATGTATCATGATTATCGGCTTAAACGTAGCATACTCATTGTATATACATACTACAAACGCATAGAAAAACCCTTTAGTCGCCTTGGCTAAAGGGTTTTTCCTTTATGTCGAATAAGCACTCTTGATCCTGAGCGAGTCAACCCTTAACGAATCAACCCTAAGCGAAACAACCTTGGACGATTAAACCCTAGGCCATTTAACCTTGGACGAGTCTTTCAAGGGTTTCATCGAACAGTGCCGAGGCCTCGGAAAGCGAGACGTCGACTTTACCCTCGATGAAGATCCTTTCGCCACCCACCATACCGAGAACCGAATACGGTACATCGTTCTTCTGGGCGAGATCGAGGATCGCGTCGACATTCGCGGGTTTGGCGCTCAGAACAATCCGGCTCTGTGTCTCAGAGAACAACGATGCGACGCCGCTCAGCTCATCATCGAAAGCGACGATTGCGCCGATCTTACCGGCGATGCACGACTCGGCAAGGGATACTGCCAATCCACCGTCACTGCAGTCATGGGCACTCGCCACAAGACCTGCGCGGACAGCTTCGCGCACCGTCCGCTGGACAGCCTGCTCGAGGTCGAGGTCGAGAGCCGGCGGCATACCGGCCGCCTTATCGAATGCGAGCTTGAGGTATTCGCTGCCACCCAGTTCGTCGAGCGTCTCGCCGATCAGGATGATCGCATCACCCTCGTTCTTGAAACCTGAAGTCGCTACTCTTTCAATGTCCTCGATGATTCCGACGATACCGACAGCCGGAGTCGGGAAGATAGCGTTGCCGAAGCTCTCATTGTAGAAACTCACATTACCGGAGATAACCGGCACACCGAATGCCTTGCAGGCGTCGCTCATACCTCTCACCGCTTTGTGGAAGGTGTAGAACACCTCGGGCTTCTCGGGATTGCCGAAGTTCAGGCAGTCCGTGATGGCCGCGGGCTCAGCGCCCACGCAGGAGATGTTCCGCGAGGCCTCGGCAAAGGCGATTTGTGCACCGATGTAAGGTTCGAGATAACAATAACGTCCGTTGCAATCGGTCGATGCGGCGATAGCGCGGTTCGAAACCTCACCGCGTCCGCATTCGCCAATACGGATCACAGCTGCATCACAACCGGGCAGAATCGCCGTGTTCGCTTGGACTTGATGGTCGTACTGCTCCCATATCCAACGACGTGAGCAGATGTTGGCGCTCCCCAACATCTCGAGCAGTGCCTGTGATAGTTCCTCTTGCGAGGAAGGGAACGAGAGGGAATAAGGGTCGAACGCTTGGACTTCATCTAGGTAGGCGGGGCGTACCTTCTCCGGTACGTACACCGGAGCCTCCTCGGCAAGAAGGGCAGCCGGCATATCGGCCACGATCTCGTCTCCGGCACGGACCACGAAACGCCCCGTGTCAGTGATCGATCCGATAATCGAGCAGTTGACGCCCCAGCGCTTGCAGGTATCGAAAACATCCTGCATGTCCTCAGGAGTGACGACCGCGAGCATGCGTTCCTGGCTCTCGGATACCATGATCTCAAACGGCTTCATGGCATCTTCGCGCTGCGGTACGAGAGTGACATCGATGTCGATGCCCACACCACCGCGGGAAGCCATCTCGCTCGCGGAAGACGTAAGTCCGGCTGCGCCCAAGTCGCCCAGTGCAACGAACTTACCGAGCTTCAGAAGCTCGAGACAGACTTCGATGAGCAGTTTCTCCTCGAAGGGATCGCCAACCTGCACAGCAGGACGCTTATTCTCGGCGGCCTCGTCGAACTCCTGGCTTGCGAGAACGCTTGCACCGCCGATACCATCACGTCCGGTTGTCGAGCCGATCAAGACGACGTGGTTTCCGGGACCGGAACCCACCGCACGTGTGAGATTCTCCTCGCGCATAAGGCCGATACCCATGGCGTTGATAAGGCAGTTGCCTTCATACGCCTCGTCGAAATATACCTCGCCACCTACAGTGGGAACGCCGAGGCAGTTACCGTAGCTGCCGATACCGGCGACTGCACCATCGAAAAGATAGCGCTGGCGTGGTTTGTCGAGTGTGCCGAAACGAAGTGAGTCGAGACATGCGATGGGGCGAGCACCCATGGTGAAGATGTCGCGGATTATGCCACCGACGCCTGTCGCCGCACCTTGGAACGGCTCGATGGCGCTCGGGTGGTTATGCGACTCCATCTTGAAGGCGACAGCCCACCCTTCCCCTACGCTGATGACGCCGGCATTCTCGCCGGGACCCTGCAGGACATGCTTTCCCTCACTCGAGAAATGACGCAACTGGAGTTTCGAGTGTTTATAGGAACAATGTTCGCTCCACATGAGTGAATAGATATAGATTTCGGTGAGACTCGGAGTGCGGCCGAGAGTTTCGACGACCTTGCCGTACTCGTTCAGGGTGAGACCCAGATCCTGTGCGACCTGAGGGGCCAGTTCCGGATCGAGTATTTCGATCGATTCTGCCACAGGAGCGGGAATCTTGGATAGATCTATCGTGGGAGTCTTATCTGACATCTAGGCACCTACCTTTTGGGCATAAGCGGCGATCGCCGTGAAGAATGCAGCACCATCTCTGCAGCCGGAAACCCCGTCGGTCACGCGCTCGGGGTGGGGCATGAGGCCGAAGACGTTGCCCGCCTCGTTGCAGATACCGGCGATATCATCGAGCGCTCCATTGGGGGCG
>JAAXUU010000052.1 GCA_013335845.1 Actinomycetota bacterium | reverse complement strand
TTCAGCTAAAGCTGTAGCGACCTGTTCGGGAGAACCTTCGAATTGCTCGGATTGAAGCAACTGCTCCACCAGTTTCGCGGCTGCTTTTCCGGTACCGCCCTCTACCCGATCCAAGACCTTGCATGCAACGCGGCCTACCGCTTTGCACATGATTTCCTCACTGGTAGGCAGTTTCCGTTCCTGGATAGTGCTTCCCGTATAGCTCATCAACGCATGCAAGGTCTTGTACTGATTGCCATTGCAAACCAGAGTTTGGGACAAACCTTTCCTACCGGCGCGGCCGGTACGCCCGATGCGATGCACATAGTACTCGAAGCTCTGCGGTAAATCGAAATTGATAACCACATCGACATCGTCAACATCGATACCACGAGCCGCAACGTCGGTGGCTACCAGCACACTCACAGTGCCATTACGAAATCCCTGCATGACCTGAGTTCTTGCTGCCTGGGTCATGTCACCGTGCAGACCGGCTGCTTCGAAACCCTGCTTACTCAGTTGGTCAGCTAGTTCATCAACCATCGATTTGGTGTTGCTGAAGATGATCGCACGTCGCTTGTTGGCATACATTAACAGTGTCAACGCTTCGCGCTTCTTGTGCTGAGCTACCTGATAATACGTCTGCTCAATATCCGCCTGGTTGTTTTTACCCTGCGCCGCATCCACCGTGAGCGGATCGGTTAAAAACGCTTGGGATATCTTCCTCAGGGAAGCTGGCATAGTCGCTGAGAACAGCACGGTCTGCCGCTCTTCGGGAACCTCCGTCAAAATGGTTTTGATGTCGTCGATAAAACCCATGTTCAACATCTCGTCGGCTTCATCGAGCACAACCGTCTTGATACGGTTCAGCTTCAAGGTTCCGCGGCGGATATGATCCATCAAACGGCCTGGCGTGCCGATTACAATGTTCGCGTCACGTAGTTTTTTAATCTGCTCGCCCATCGGGGAACCGCCGTATACGACGGCAATCGAAATCCCCTTCTTATACTTGGCGAATTTCTTCATCTCCACGCAGATTTGCATGGCCAGTTCTCTGGTCGGTGAAAGCACCAGTACCTGGGTGTATTCCAGGCTGGGGTTCACGCTTTCAATGGCTGGAATACCGAATGCCGCCGTTTTTCCGGTACCGGTCGAGCTCCGACCGATCAGATCATGCCCCGCCAGCAACAGCGGAATAGCAGCCGTCTGAATGGCGGTTGCCTCAGTGTAGCCCATATCCTGGACCGCTTTAATCGTCTGGGGGGTAAGCGACATTTCATCGAACGCCACTGTAGTACTTTGATTTACCACTCTATGTCCTTAGGTTAGAAAAGGGAAATACTTAACTGCACAAATCTCGTGCCGCTAAGATTATGTGAACTGATTCAACAATTTCACCAGTATAGCTTCCTTTTGAGAAGAAGAAATAGTATAGGACAAAAAGGGGCTTGAGACAGTGTCATGGAGAAAAAAGAGGCCCGATGGTAGAAAATCACCCTCATAGCAAAACCAAAAAGTAGCTCTTGCCATAAACAGCGACCATCGCAGCGCTCGAGGGAGAGGACTTCCATAAATGAATCCAATACCGCCAATTTTAGTATGCCGCGTACTATCTTCCGCCTTTTCCATAAGAGCGACAGAACTTCACTGTTGGGGCAGAACCATATTCTTCAATGCTACCTTGTAGTATTCCTCGTCTTCATCTGTAAACACGCAGAAAACAACACGCTCGATTGATGACTCGGTAGTGCGCATCCAGTTTGAGACGGTTTCGGTAGCGATAATCGACGCCTCTTCTTTTGGGAATCCGAAGATGCCGGTGCTGATGCAGCAGAACGCAAGACTCTCACACTTTTGCTCGGCAGCAGCTTCAAGGCAGGAGGTATAACACTGAGCAAGCAGTTGCTTTTGGCGGAGGGTCACATCCTTGACCACTATTGGTCCTACGGTGTGGATGATCCATTGCGAAGGGAGGTTATATGCTTTGGTTACTTTGGCTTTCCCGGTTGATTCAGGCTGCTTTTGCCGGCTCATTATCGTCGCGCAGTCATTTCGCACCTGTAGTCCTGCTGCCGAATGAATCGCATTGTCGATGCAGTGGTGTCCGGGCATCCTACAACCAAGCAATTCCGAATTAGCCGCATTGACGATCGCGTCGACCCCCAACCTTAGAATGTCGCCATGCCAAAGATAGACCTGCTCGCCGTAGGAAGTTGGGAGATCGGCGATTACAACTACCCCGCGCATATCCCGTTCCTGCGAAAGCAGGATATCCTGCAGTACGTAATACCTTTCAGGCACTACCATGGGCGGGCAGAGGTTCATCATGCCCCTTAGCAATTGGCGACGTGTAGCTCCTCTTGCTTCCATGGTTCCAAGCACGCCGTCATACTGTGGCATAGCTTGCACGAGAATAGCAATCAGTTCTTCGACTATATCTGTTCCACTCGTCATCGGGCTGCGCATCGAGTTGCCATTATTCGCGTTATCGTCGTGTGTATATCTTCGGGGAAAGAGAGTATCCGTGTACCGGAATCAAATGATGAGAATGGATGATCCCTATTCATGCGCACAAGCGTCACCTGTTGGTTGAAGCGAGCCATGCTTTCAAAGGGGTGGCGGATGATTCCCGGCGTGTTGAACCCGACGCCGAGCTCGAGTAAAACGATTCGGGAGCCCTGCGCTTCTTGGAGCCACGTAGTGTATCGATCCCGAGCCGCATTCCATTTCGTATCTTGGACGAAAAAGTCGTTATGCCGAATGTTGACGCCCATGGGACCACCGCATTTCGGGCATTTGGGGACAAGATGCGATGGAATCCTGCAGTTTTTGGTCTCGATGACCATCTGCCGCATGAGTTGTTCGTTGTCATAAAGGCGGTCGTGGCAGCCAATAGCACATTGCAGGTAGGCATAATTACCTTGGACCTCGAAAATGCGGTCAGTTGAGAAGCCTGCAAGCGCGAACTGGCTTTCGACGTTGGTGGTGATGATGAAGTGGTCTTTATCGGCAACGAGTTGAGCCAGATCTTCATAGAGTGCAGTGCTGCCATGATCGAAGCGGTTCACCATGATATGTCTTGCCCAGTGTGCCCAAAGCTCTTCAGGTGTTTCGAAGGGGTAGAAGCTGCCCGAGTACATATCTTCGATTCCATAGGTGTCGATGAAGTCGGCGAAGTTGTCTTCGAAGCGTTTCCCGGCATAGTCCAATCCGGCTGCCGCGGAAAGCCCGGCTCCACCTCCGATCAACACATGATCTGCGCCATTGATCGCGTCGGCTACTGCATTAATGCGATTATCGTATTCAACGAGAGGCGCTACAGACGTAAAGCGCGTCTGCTCGCTACATATTTGTGTACTCACCGAACGAGTACCATCCTTTCTTCTCTTTGTGGTTTTGAGGGGCCGAATGTGCCTTCGGGATACCCAAGACATACATGGAGAGCCCCCTCGTAGTCGTCAGGAATTCCGTTTTCGCGCGCTAAACGCTTCCCCTCAACAGTGTTGAATGTTTCTTTCGCCCTGCTGATGAAACAGCTCCCGACTCCGATAGACCATGCGCCGACTGTCATGTTTGTAGCAGCTACTGTCGCATCGGGCATGGCGTAGGACCAACCTATCGGCGTGAATATAGTTACCACTGTCGGGGCATCGTAAAACGCGTTTTCTATGCTGTCATTATCGGCAATGCTGGGTTGGGATTTCGATACCGGGTAGAAGCCTTCACGATACGCCTGTTTGCTTATGCGCCCAATCATCAGATTCACGTCATGATTCTGGCATACGAGAAACAGAGGGGCTTGGCAACCGCCTGCGCTTGCAGAACGAAGGCCACACTGCATAATCACTTCGAGCTCGGCATCGCTTATCTGCTCATTGCGGTACTTTCTTACGCTACGAACGTCGAGAATAGTCTGTATCGTAGCGTTGTTTAGTGTCGTACCGCTGGGTATCTTGATGTCCATGACTATCCTCTCGAAAGGATTTCGCTCGACTAATCTACCGTTATCACGACTTTACCTTGAGCTGCATTCCTCTCCATGAGGGTGTGTGCTTCGCGCATTTCCTCGAGAGAGAATCGAGCTCCGATAATAGGTTGAAGTCCGTGAGTCTCGATATGGGCAAAAATCGCATCGATTGTCTCTTGGTTTGGGTAATTACTATAGAAACCCATCAGGGCAACACCATTGGGGATATCTTTGATGGGGTCGAAATCATGGATCACATGCTCGGGGCCGAGAATACCTGTGACACAGACCTTCCCGTGCTTATTGGCGAGGGCCATGGAATCAGCTAGTGTGGAGGGACCGATGAGCTCAAGTATCGCGTCGAAACCGGATAGGTTCACCGACTTTTCTTGCTTCGAAAGGGTTCCGTCATCAATGAGAACCAAATCTGCACCCGCGCGTTCAAGCAACGGTTGCTTCGATGCATCTCGCGTGCTTGCTGCGACAAAGCATCCAAAACTTTTCCCTATCTGGATAGCCGCTAGACCAAGTGCGCTTGTGCCGCCGCGAACAAGCAGTTTTTGGTCCTTCTGTAAGTCGAGACATTCCACAAGAGAGCCCCAAGCCGTGAACCATGTCTCGGGGATAGCGGCAAGCTCTGCCCAGGGAAGTGTGCTAGTGACGGCGAAGACGTTACTTTGTGGGAGCAGGGCGTATTCAGCATAACTTCCGTCGAAACTGCGCCCCATCCCACCCATCAAGGCGACGACACGCTGGCCGATCTTCAGGCCGCTATCGGATGGGTCGGCGACTTCTCCTGCGCATTCGATACCTGGTATTCGAGGTAGCTTGATGTACTCCTCGTCTGCCTCATGCGCACGCAGGATCAACTCCGACCGATTAAGTCCGAATCCGTGGATTTTTACCAGCACCCATCCCGGTTTGACAGATGGTATCGGTACGGTGGATAGCTTGAGTACCTCAGGCGGGCCGGTCTTCTCAAGAGCGAAAGCCCTCATCATGCTATCGTTCATCATGACTCTTTCCATCATGACACTTCTTTCCAGCATTGGGGGTCGGCTACATACATGTTGCCGGTATATCCGTAAGCGACAGCAGGGCAACCGCGGCAATAATTCTTCAGCTCGCACTTAGTGCACTTTTCGAATCGCTCTATGCAGCGGTAACAATCCATTTCATCGCTTAAGAACAACTCTTCCATCGGGGTGGAAAACACGTTCCCGACTTTACTTTCCATACGACGGCAAGCGTAGACGTCTCCGTTGGGCAGTATGGTCATGTGATCGACGCCGCAATGGCACCCGTCGTACACCATCTCCGGATCGGCGTCTGCCGGGATGGTGAAACGACCTTGTTCGTATTGAAGCAGTGTCCAGAGGTGATCCTTCAATTGGAAGGTTGTAGAACTTTCTTTATGGGCGTCGAATTTTTCCTGACAACGGAGTAGGAACTCGCGGTAAACGTCCGGTTCGACATGGTACTCTTCACTCTTTTGTCCGCTTGTCGGGCAGTATCTTCCGAAGGCGAAAACGTCCACTTCAAGCTCGGCGACGAGATCGATGAGGTCTGGGATTTCGGCTATATTCACATTCGACACGGTGGTCATCACTGCACAATATATCCCGGCATCGCGTATCAAGGGAATTGCAGCGAGTGTTGCTGCGAACGAACCGGGTTTCCTGAAAAGATCATGAGTCTTTTCCAGCCCATCAAGCGAAAGCTGATACTTGCGACATCCATGTGCCTTCAGGCGGTCGCAGACTTCTTCGGTCAAGTGGAAGGGGTTACCCATGACAGCGAAAGATAGGCCTTTCGAACTGATGAGTTCGACTAGGCGCCAAAAATCTGGATGGAGGATCGGGTCGCCGCCGGTGAGGTAGAAGTAGGGTTCACGCCCGAGCGAATCACGCATGGCGAGGCAACTTTCGAACACCTGTTCCATTTGTTCGAAGGACATTCTCCGTAGGTCGATTTGGGTATCGTTCGAGAATATATAACAGTGTTCACATCGCTGGTCACATTCGTCGGTGATATGCCACTGGAAAGCAAAGGAAGGTTTCATTTCACGCGCTCCGTTCGAAATGATTGACGTGCACAGGGGCCTGTCGGGATTGACCAGACCCCTATAAACGACTCTACTTGGGGTCTTGGGTTCCACAACCGCCGGAAACCTTGGGGTCGCTTGTTCCGCAACCACCGGATACCTTGGGGTCTTGGGTTCCGCAACCGCCGGATACACCGAAGCGCATTGCAGAATCGGACCAAGATGCAAACTTGCTCAGTTTCTTGATGGACATCTCGAACTCCTTTCATTGTTCCCCGCGCGGGCGGGCTTCATGTATGATTCTAGGAGGATATTTACGAAACAACAAGAATGCACTAATATATTATGTAGCCACCTATTTATGGGTTACTTTCATTTTGGAGGTTACATGCTAACCAGAGAAGAACTGCCGCCGTGTCCAGTTGCCACAACGCTTCGTCTCATAGGAAACAAGTGGAAGATATTGATTCTTCAGAGGCTTCTCGATAGGCCGTATCGGTTCAATGAACTGCGCCGTTCGATCGATGGCATAAGCGAGAAAGTTCTCACCGACAATCTTAAAGCACTCGAAGCTGACGAAATCATCGTAAGAACCGTGTATGCCGAAGTACCCCTTCGAGTAGAGTACAAGTTGAGCGAAGTGGGGGAATCGATGAGACCGATTATCGGAACCATGCACGACTGGGGGATTCAATACCAAGAGCTTGTCAATACCGGAGAATAGACGGATGAAATTCGAGTCAATGGTAGTGACTAACGAATATAGATCGTAGGTTGATATGGAACCGGTTTTATCCGATGAAATCCCTTTTGAAGACGATTTTGTTTTTACGGCTTCGGGGGACTGCGAACATCAGCACGTTGCGACATTTCAAGCTTTCAATACCGTAGTGCTCCTCCAGGCTTACGGGGAGGAGGATGTCGCAAGATCTGCTTTTTTGGCGGCTCGCGATGCTTGTCGTGTCTATGAACGTCTTTTTTCGCGGACTCTTCCAAACAGTGACATCAGCCGTATCAATAGTGCTTGCGGAGCTTCAGTTGGAATTGCAGAAAGCACGTATCGTTTACTCGAGAAAAGCATTCGCTATTGTGCGCTCTCGCAAGGCACGTTTGACATAACAATCGGTTCGGTGACTCGTCTATGGAATTTCCATCAAGGGGTGATACCTTCAGATGAGGCCCTTGAGGTCGCCACGTCGCATGTCGACTATCGCGTAATCGAGCTTTCGGGCGAACTCGGCGACAGAAAAGCGCTCTTGCTTGATGTGGCCGCTGCTGTCGATCTAGGAGGTACGGCAAAAGGCTACATCGCCGATGAGCTAAAACTACTTATGCGGCGAGAGGGGCTCGGGCATTTTCTTATCAACCTAGGTGGAAACGTAGTCGTCTCAGGTGGTAAGCCGGATGGGTCCGCTTTCAACATCGGCATTAAGGATCCTCAGGATACTCAGAAAATATTGGGAGCGATTCCTCTGATAGATGGATCCGTTGTTACAAGCGGTCTTTACGAGCGAGCGTTTACGCTGAATGGCCGGCGATACAGCCATATTCTAGATACCAAGACAGGTTTGCCTATACATACGGATGCGGAAAGCGTGACTGTTGTCGCGCCGTATAGCGTCGACTGCGATGGTTTCTCTACTACATTGTGCGCTCTTGGAATCGAGAAAGGTCTGGAGTTTGCCCGAAGCCGCCAAGAGCTGAGTCTCGTCATATTCGTAGATAGCGATAACAGATTACATAGCTCGCGTGACTAGATTGTCCCCCCCCCGTACTTTCCGGAGCAATTGCGAA
>JAAXUU010000285.1 GCA_013335845.1 Actinomycetota bacterium | reverse complement strand
GTCGGCAGGGACGGAACTCGCGGGTGGTGTTTCGGCGGCTTGAGTAGGTTGGGCCATCGGTGCTGCGCCGGCGACGGGTTCCGGGCTCTTCGGTACCGAAGCAACCCAGTCCGTGACCTTGGAGATCGTGACGATTATCTGCGGCACGCCGCCCATGACGATGTCGTCGAGGGTGAGGAATTCCGGCATATCGAGGCAGAAGTCCTTCGCCTTCTTGTAACCGTAGACCGCTTTATCGACTCCTGCATCGATAAGCGCTTTGCTGAGTTTGGCCATGGGGATGGCGACGTCGAAATCAAATGACTCGGTGAGTATCTGGTATATGCGTTGCTTTTCAGAAAGTGTGAATTGCTGGATCTTAGGTGTGCTTGGCTTAGCCATGCTGTGCCTTTCTATGTGATGCGCGTGCGGGGCTGTGTAGATTGCGCGCTTTCATTGTATGGTATCTAGATGGAGGTTTTAAGGACTATACCTGCACTGTCGTACAAACGTTTCATACGGGTGAGGACTGTGGAACTACAAAATGCCCAGAGGAACACTGTTCCCTCGCTGTTCCCTCGCCACGTTCCTTCACCCCGTATGCTCGACAACTCGTCGTTGACAAATAGGTAATTGTTGCTGCTTTTGCAGGGGCAAACTGGTAACATTGCCTTTTGAGATTGGTCGCGAGCCGTACAGGCGAAAAGTGCGGCTCGTTTTGATGACTGCAGTCATCAATGCATATACGTTCAAAATAGGTATAAACCAAAGGAGTTCATCATGAAAGTCGTTCAGAGAAACGTAGGGGATAACAAGGTTCGTCTCGTCGTCACCGTTCCCGCAGAAGAGATGGCGAAGCACATCACCGAAATGTATAAGTTGATGGCGCAGCAAGCACGTATCCAACCGGTCGAGGGTAAGATGCCCAAAGATGTTCTCATCGAGCGCATCGGTGCCGAGAACGTGCAAAAGGGTCTTGATACCTATGTCATGAACAACCTTGCTCCTTTCGCTATTTCCGAAAAAGAAGTTGAAATCATCGGAACCCCCAGTTTCTTCTCGGAGTATTCGGTAGAGGAAGGCAAAGATTTCGAGTTCTCGATGGTCATGCTTGCCAAGCCGAGCTTTAAACTCTCCTCCTATGAGCCCGTCGAGATAACCCTGCCTCCTTTCTCCATCAATGATGAAGTGATAACGAACAGGATGACCGAAGAGGTCGAGAAGACCGCTCGCATGGAGAAAGATGAGAGCCGCGAGGACGTGCGCGAAAACGATTTCGTGAACATCGCTCTCGAAACCAGGGAGGGCGACACCATCCTTCCCGGACTCACCCATGACGGCCGTATGTATCAGGCGAACCAAGGTTATATGCCCGAGGCTTTCGACGAGAACCTGATCGGAATGAAGGTTGGGGAGACCAAAACGTTCGATTTCGAGGCTCCCACATTCGAGTTCGACGAGGAAGGCAATCCTTTGATGGGCACCTACTCGGTGACGGTGACGGTCAATGAGATCAGCAAGAACGTCATTCCCGCTTTGAGCGATGCGTGGGTCAAGGAGAACATCCCCGGAAGCGAAACCGTACCCGAGTTCGAGGCGAAAGTCCGCGAGGGCGTCATCGAGCAAGGTAAAAAGGAATACGACCAATACAAAGAATACCTGTGTGCATCTGCTCTTGCGAAGCGTCTCGAAGGCAAGATACCGGATGAGTTCTACGAGGCAACCTTCAAGGACCTCAATCAGAACTTCGAGCTCCAACTCAGCCAACAAGGTATGACCAAAGAGCAATTCTTCGAGCAGCAGGGTCTCAACGACCAGCAGTTCATGATGACCATGATGTTCCAGGCAAAAGAGCAGCTCAGCCAGAATTTCGCTCTCGACGCTCTGGCCAAGCATCTCAAGCTCGAGGTCACCGATGAAGACTACGACAAGCTCTTCTCCCTTATGGCCCCCGGACAGGAAGCCATGGCGAAGAAAGAGATGGAGCGGTCCGGGCGTATGTTCGCGATGAAAGAGGCGGCTTTGCGCATGAAGGCAAGCCAGTGGCTGAGTGACAACGCCATCGCCAAAGAAGCTACTCCAGTTGAAGCTACCCCTGCTGAAGCGACCGCCGAAGAAGCGGCCCCTGCTGAATAAGCATTCGATTCTTGCAATGATTTGATTCGATACTGAAGAATTCGACCCCCGGGATAGATGTTCCGGGGGTCGAATCGTCTAAGGATACCGATGTTAGAGAATGCTGATCGGTCTGCTTTGCGCTGCGACGGCGACGTGCGCGGGGTGGTCTTGTCGGGTCACGACCGTCTGCAGGGAATCTCGTGCGAGAGCCGGTAGGTTGTTCGTCTCGGATAGGTGCATTCCGATAACGCATTCGAGGTCATCGCAAAGAAGTTTCGTGAGACCTATCCCGCTTTGGGCGTTAGACAGATGGCCGATGTCACTTGCCACGCGTTTTTTAAGAGGGTAGGGGTAGGGACCGGTACGGAGCATATCCGGGTCATGATTGCTTTCGAGCGCAAGAATGCGGCAATTCATGAGCATTTCGAAACTTTCCATAGATAGGATGCCGGTGTCGGTCGCGTATCCGATGACATCGTTCCCACATTCGAATCGCATACCGATCGGGTCAGCTGCATCGTGACTCGTGGGAAACGCGATTATGTGGATGCCTGCGATTTCGAGTGCCTCGCGTGCCCTGAACGAATGGACGTTCTGTATATCACGGATCTTCTTCTTCGAGTCAACCGTACCGACACTGGCGTAGACCGGTACGCGAAGCGCCCGTGACACCACATCGAGCCCGGCGATATGATCGCTGTGCTCGTGGGTGACGATTATCGCCCGAATGCTCGAAGGGTCGACTTTCGCTCGTTCCATGCGTGCGAGGGTTTCCCGTTTCGAGAAGCCGCAG
>JAAXUU010000284.1 GCA_013335845.1 Actinomycetota bacterium | reverse complement strand
CACTGAACGTCCGCGCGGAGGATCAGTATCGTCCGAATATGGGTTCGAAGTCCATGCAAAGGGAAAGCTCATCACAGCGGCGTGGGGCTGGGCCATCTTCCAAGACGAAAAGATCTACACGAAGCCGCACATCTTCTTACAACAATCAAGGCCATGAGCGCGTACGCCGTGGTGAGCCCTCCTATTCGAGCGCAGATGCCAGTCGGGGAGTAACCAGCCATAGCGATACCGTGCGTTTCCAACGCTCTGGATCTGCGGTCCAAGGTCGCAGCTCATATAATGCGTACAAGGAACCCCCCAAGAGCAAGAAGCCAATCTATATTATCGCGGGAATCGTAGTACTCCTCGTTATAGCGCTCGTCATATGGGGAATCACCTCGAGTGAAAGCAAAAAGGACAGCGTCACAACCGCAACACCGATCACAGGGACCACATCGACGACTGATGAAAACGCGGCTACGACCGAAGATACGGCGACACAGGGTACAACCACCACGCAAAGCGGCGGGATCGATGTCACGACTGGTGCGGCACAACCTTTCGCAGTCTCCTTCGAACTCGCCGAAGGCGCGACGAGTTATATCGAAGTGACCGTTGATGGAAATACCGCATATTCCGGCACGGCAGTGGGACCGCTGACTGAGACCTACAATGCCACAACCTCTGTCCATATGACGATCGGAACTCCGGCGAACGTCGTTGTGAAAAAAGATGGCGAAGTAATCACACCGACAGACCAAAGCGGTATCGGGATCATCGACATCGCAGCAAGTGCCCAACAATAGAAGTACCAAACAATGAGGTGCCCGACAATAAAGGCGTGCATCGTACCAGAAACAAACCGAACGTATAAGGAGAGCGATATGGCGAAAGAATGCAGCTTCGATGTGGTATCCGAAGTTGATTTGCAGGAAGTGGACAACGCTTACGGGCAAACAACGAAGGAGCTTGCACAGCGCTATGACCTCAAGGGAAGCGGAGCTGAAATCGAATTCGAAAAACACGAGAGTAAGGTTATCGTAACCGCACCGAGCGATTTCGTGGCTAGTCAAGTCATAGATGTCTTCCAAACCAAATTGGTTCGCAGGCAAGTCGATCTTAAGAGCATCAAATGGAGCGACCCGATTCCTGCCGCATCTTCGATGGTGAAGATAACGGGAACGATCGTCGCGGGCATCGACCCAGACATCGCTCGTCGGATCAACAAGGATATCAAAGCTGAGAAGCTCAAGGTCAAAGTCCAAATCGAAGGCGACAAGGTGCGCGTGTTCTCGATGAGCCGCGATGCGTTGCAAGAGGTTATCACTTTCTTGAAAGACAAAGATTACGGTGTACCTTTGCAATACACCAATTATCGATAGGAGTAGTTGGTGGATTCAGAAGAAGTTCAAATACGGGTTGCATTCGTAACCCTCGGTTGCCCGAAGAACGAGGTCGATACCAATCGCATGCGTACCCTGGTATCGAACTCGAACTACCGCGTCGTCGACTCCGTTGAAGATGCGGATCTGATCGTTGTGAATACCTGTTCGTTTATCACAGAGGCTACCGAAGAAAGCCTCGATGTCATTTTCGAGTTACTATCAGACGACGACATCCGTGCGCGCGGCGGACGGATAATCGTCGCAGGTTGTATGCCCGCCCGTTTCGGCAAGGATTTACAGGATGAGCTTTCGGAAGTCGCCGGGTTCCTACCTGTCGATGAGGAAGACAGGATCCTCGAGTTGATCGAACGACTTACAGGTGCACCTGCTGTTTCGACGGCACCGGGTGTAATGCGTGCAGCCGAATCGTGCAGTGCCTATGTGAAGATCTCAGATGGGTGCGACCGTTTCTGCTCCTATTGCACCATTCCTTTTATCCGTGGTCGCTATCATTCACGTACGCTCGAAGAGATCGCCGATGAGGTTGCCTCTCTTGTCTCGCAAGGGGTGAAGGAGATCATATTGATCGGTCAGGACACCGGTGTTTGGGGTCATGACCTTGAAGGCGAAGCTGACTTGGTGGGTTTGGTCGGACACCTTTGTGGGCGCTTCGATGACACGTGGTTCCGCATCATGTATCTGCAACCGGAAGGTATCAGCGACGAACTGCTCGATTTGTTCGCGCATAGCCCGAACCTTTGCAAATACCTCGATATCCCCTTGCAGCACTCGAATGCGCGCATCTTGCATGAGATGAACCGAACGGGGAGTTCAGAGGAATTTCTTTCCGTCCTTTCGAATATACGGTCGAAGATTCCTTCCATTGTTGTAAGGACGACCATTATCGCGGGTTTTCCGGGAGAGACCGAAGCGGATTTTGCCGAACTCAGAGAGTTCCTTGAGAATGCCGAATTCGATTATGTGGGTGTTTTCGCCTATTCACAGGAGGATGGTACAAGAGCGGGTGAACGAACCGACCAAGTACCTGAATCTATTCGAATCGCACGTGCAAACAACCTGCGCGAATTGTGCGATACCATCAGTTTCGCACATAATACAGGCAGAATCGGTCAAATCGTCGAGGTTCTGATCGAAGACTTCGAAGAAACGGATGATACCATCGAAGCGATCGGACGGACTCAGTTCCAAGCACCCGAAATCGACGGTGCGGTACATCTGCCGAAGGTCGCAGGAGAGCCGGGGGATATCGTATGCTGTCGCTTGGTTGATTCGTTTTGCTATGAATATGAAGGAGAACTTCTGCAATGAAGCAGCGTAGCCCTCTCATGACCCCTGCGAATATCGTCACGTTGGTGAGGATATTCGCGATTCCCGTATTCGTTTTCGTCTTGCTTGCGCCTTGGCCTTCTTGGTTTCCGTTCTGGCCTGAAGCGATTATATTGAAACCATGGATATCCGCTATCGTATACGCCCTTCTCGCAGCGACCGATGGCGTGGATGGGTACCTCGCG
>JAAXUU010000283.1 GCA_013335845.1 Actinomycetota bacterium | reverse complement strand
CGTAACCATCGATGGCGTGTTGAGCTACCTACCCTTGGCACAGATTGCGTTGAATCCTGTAGCGAGTCGTTAAGTGACAACAGTGTTTTCTGAGAACTAGGCGACAAAAGTTCTAAAAACGCACGAGAGAGACTATAATGCCCCTGTGATTCAAGAAAATCACAGGGGCATTTCAAATCATACAGCCCTTCATTGCAAAAAGTCACACCGACGACAGGATAAGACGCGTATAGAAGAGATTTGGAGAATTCTAGAGTCTCCTATCCTTTCGTGCATTTATCATGCAATATCCACCTTTCATAGTTCATGGTATTGAAGGTGTGCACTATGAAATACGTTTGAAACATTGGCTTCTTATAATTCGAGTTCACGCACTTTTGACGTGTGAAGGAGCATGTTGTGAACGCACAGGAAAATTCAGGGCTTGCCTCGGGCAGCCAAGGTCTTTATCGCGAATCCTTTGAGCATGATGCCTGCGGCATCGGCGCGCTTGTCAATATCAAAGGTATTCGTTCCCACCAGACAGTCCAAGACGCACTCTCCATACTGAATAATATGGAACATCGTGGCGGCAAAGGATTGGAACATAATACAGGTGACGGAGCGGGCATCCTGTTCCAAATCCCCCACCGTTTCTTCCGTTTCGAAGCTCAACGCTGGGGACACCTACTTCCTCAAGAGGGAGAATACGGCGTAGCCATGATCTTCTTCCCGCAAAGAGCCGAAGCCGTGGAACGCGCCAAGCGTATATTCGAGAATGTCTGTGAAAAACGCGGCATCCCCTTCCTGTTCTGGCGCGAGGTTCCTACCGACGCCTCCGAACTGGGCCAGACCGCTCTGTCCTGCATGCCGACTGTCGCCCAGGCATTCGTCGGGCGCCCCGAAAGCCTAGCAGACGACGACGCTTTCGAACGCGCCCTCTATGTCGCGCGTCGGCTCATCGAGAAGGAAGTCGCCGCTACCCCGGAACTGACGGATGAGATCTTCTACGTCTGCTCACTCTCCTGCCGAACGATAGTCTATAAGGGGATGCTCGTCGCCCCGCAACTTCGCACGTTCTACATCGACCTCAACGACGCGCGCGTCGAGTCCTCGCTCGCACTCGTACACTCTCGTTATTCCACGAACACGACGCCCTCCTGGGAACGTGCACATCCCAACCGTTACATGATCCACAACGGTGAAATCAACACATTGCGTGGCAACGTGAACTGGATGACTGCGCGCGAAACGAGCCTCTATTCACACGTATTCGGCGAGGACTTGGATGAGATCCTGCCTGTCCTCGATAAGAACGGCTCCGACTCCGCCATTCTGGACAATATGCTCGAGTTCCTGACATTATCGGGCAAGAGTCTCTCCCGCTCTGCCATGATGCTCCTTCCGGAGCCTTGGGTACACAACACCGATCTTTCCGAGAAAGTCCGCGCGTTTCTCGCCTATCAAGCGGCTCTCATGGAGCCATGGGACGGTCCGGCTGCACTTGCGTTCACCGATGGACGCAAAACCGGAGCCATACTCGACCGCAACGGTCTTCGTCCGGCTCGCTACTATGTGACGAAGGACGACCGCCTCATCCTTGCGTCCGAAGTCGGTGTTCTCGACATCGATCCCGCCTTGATCCTTCAAAAAGGAGGATTGAAGCCAGGCGAGATGTTGCTCGTAGACCCTGAAAAAGGCTTGATCATCTACGACGATGAGATCAAGAACGAGCTTGCGAACCAGAAGCCCTATGGCGAATGGTTGAAAAAAGAGATGCTCGAGCTCGACAGTATGGATTCGATTGCCGACGAAACGCTCGTCAGCCCCATCGAAGAGGACGCTCTCATCCAAACGCTCGAAACCTATGGTTATATATATGAGGACGTCAGGGATTTCGTCGAACCCATGGCGACTTTGGCAAGTGAGCCTACCGCATCGATGGGTGTGGACACCCCGCTGGCCGTCCTTTCCAAACGAGACAAGCCACTCTTCTCATACTTCAAGCAGATGTTCGCTCAAGTCACGAACCCGCCCATCGACTCGCTCCGCGAGGAAATCGTCACGGCGATGGATGTGTATATCGGCACGACCGGAAACCTACTCGAGGATACGAAGGAGAATTGCCGTCTTATACATCTCTCCTCCCCGATCCTCACGCAGGCGCAATTCCGCGAACTCGCTGAGATCGATCGAGTCGGGTTCTCTTCCAAGCTATTCCGCACCATCTACAATCGCGATGCCGATGAGTCGACCGGTCTCGAGGACGCCCTCGAATCGCTGAATGCAACCGTCCTCGAAGCGGTCAAGGACGGTTGCAACATCGTCGTCCTCAGCGACCGCGTATGCCAAGGCGAAGTGCCGATTCCGTCGCTTCTAGCGGTTGCCTCTGTGCACCACCACCTCATCCGCGAGGGTCTTCGCACCCAAGCCGACATCGTGATAGAAACCGGTGATGCGAAAGAGGTCCATGACTTCGCGATGCTCGTGGGCTACGGCGCAGGAGGAATCTATCCCTACCTCGCTCACGATCTTATAGCTCACCTGCACGCACAAAACTCCCTTAAAGGACTCGCAATCGACGAGGCGATCAAGAACTACAACGATGCCGTCGGTCACGGTATCGTGAAGATCATGTCCAAAATGGGTATTTCTACTATCCAGTCGTACCAGGGATCGCAGATCTTCGAAGCGGTAGGTGTAGCGCCTTCTGTAATCGACCGCTACTTCACACATACGGTGAGCCGCGTCGGTGGACTCGGAATCGCCGATCTCCAACGCGAGGCGAATCACAAATATGACGAGGCGCAACGTCACGCTGCCTTCGGTGGACCGAAAGCTCTCCCCTCGGGTGGCGAGCGCAAGTTCCGCGCCGACAAAGAAGAGCACCTCTTCGACCCGATGACGATTCTGTTACTG
>JAAXUU010000051.1 GCA_013335845.1 Actinomycetota bacterium | reverse complement strand
CGAGGTTGAGGGCGAGCATGAGGGCGACGTAGGAGGCGAGCATCCACGTCGCCATCAGGGACTGCACGGCGATCCAGCAGAGCAGTGCACCGGCCGCATTCCCGACCGCGTCGCCGGATTGAATGCGGGGGCCGATGATTATCTGGTCAAACCATTTGCACTGCAGGAATTATTTGCGCGTATCATGGCTCTTCTCAGGAGGAGTGCGAACAATCCTCGACCCCATAGAATCACCTGCGGTTCACTGGAGCTCGACGAGATGGCTCGTCGAGCGGAATATGGGGGAGTCGATATAGGGTTGACTCAGAAAGAATATGAGATACTCGAATTCCTCGTCATCAACCAGGGGCGGATTCTCACCAGAAGCCAGATCTGCAACAGAATTTGGGGTTATGATTCGGATATCAGCTTTGGCATACTTGATGTCCACATGCATAATCTGCGCAAAAAGATAGCTGAGCAGGGGCGTGCGCAATTGATCCAGACAATTAGAGGTGTAGGCTACATCTGCAAGGCTCCTTAATCGACGAAGGTGGTGATCATGGCTCGACATCGGCAGAAAGTGCATTCCACTGCGGAGCTTTCGCGTAAGATCACTTGGAAGATTGCGCTTTCAAATCTTCTTGCGATGTTAACGCTCTTCATCCTGTGCATGGTTGCCTTGAATGTGTCGACAAATCTTTACATAACCCAGCAAATCGATAAAGAGATTGACCGTCAGTTACAGGGTTTTACGAGATCCCACCTCTACCCGGAAGAGCATTCCCAGCGATTGCCGGCAGGGCTCCTGCCCATCATCTATTTCTACGACCGAGATAGCGGGTATATCAACCCTCATCCGGCAGAATCGATAATCGAAGAGGACGTTCAGGCACTGCTTGCATCCGAGTTATCTGATGGATTCTCCAACCAGACAATCAACGGGAATCATTATCGAATCTATAGGGTCGAATACGATCCTCTGTTGACGTTCTGGGAGCTGGGAACAAGCTATCAGGTTAGTGAAACGGTCTCAATCCAGGATATACAGTCAGAAACGGCCATGTTTGAGTTATTGGCGAAACTTAGCGCAGCCTTCATAGTTCTTGGCGCTTTAATCTTCACCATCCAAGGTTATCTGCTTGCGAGAAGAGCGCTCGTGCCGATCAATCGCGCTTGGGAGAACCAGCGTCGGTTCGTAGCCGATACGTCACATGAACTGCGCAATCCTCTCGCTATCGTGCAGACCAATGCCGAGTTGCTGTTAAATCATCCGGAGAACACCATAGAGGAGGAAAGTGAGCGCATTTCTGCCATTCTCGAAAGTTCGAGTAGGATGTCAGGAATGCTGGCAACGCTACTGACCTTAGCGCGCTCCGATGCCAATGAAGAAGAGATATTACATGAGCAGGTTGATTTGAGCGCAGTACTGACGGCAATCTGTGAACAGTTCATCCAAATTGCAGCTGCGCGCGAAGTTACCATGTCCTTCTCTATCGAAAGTGGCTTATACATCCTCGGTGATAAGGAAAGGATTATCGAGCTATTCTCCATCCTGCTTGATAACGCCATTCGCTATTCCGGGATACAGGGCACAGTGCAGGTAATGTGTTACCAGACGGGGGGCACGATAACGGTCTATATCGTTGACAATGGCATCGGAATCTCCCCTGAAGATTTATCATCCGTCTTCAATCGGTTCTATCGTGGAGACATTGCGCGCTCGGTTAACCCGGGTGGCACCGGCTTGGGTCTGTCGATTGCGCACTGGATAGCCGAGCGACATAATGCCGAAATTCAGATTGAGAGCGAAGAAGGTGAAGGCACCCGAATCACCCTGAAATTCGTTAACCCCTATGTTTCATAGTAGCGCTTTTAGATTACTCAGGTTGCCACACAGTACTTCTTATTCTTTTTCTCAAAGATGCCAAACCGCGTTTGCAGTTATAGATGAAGAGAATATAAGGTTAACGATGCTTGGAGATGTACTCTGGAAAATCTGAGGTGTCTACGCTAGCGAGGCAATCCCAAGCCCACATCAGCTGCAAGAAAACCCTAGTTGCAGTACCAGCCTAGACTGCCACTGCCATGAAACCGGCCGGTAAACCGGTAGAGACTTATATCTGTGCCGCATATTAAAATTACCGAATACAATTGCAGCATATGATCATTTGAGTGCCGTATTGATAGCGGAAGCGGTATTGTCAAAACCTCACCAAAAGTGGTAAGGTTTTGACATGAGCCATTACGAAGACATATACGAGCAAGCTGCTGACAACTATGGAGTAATCACTGCTGCCGAGGCAAAAGATTTAGGTATCTCAGACAAAGAGATGTCGCGTCTCGCAAAGCAAGGATTGCTGCAGAGGATAGGGTACGGCGTATATCGTCTGACACATCATCCCCCAACAGAGTATGATCGCTATGCTCAGGCAGTTGCTCTTGTTGGTCCTGAGGCTGTTTTGTATGGCGAGACCGTTTTAGCCATGCATAATCTCGCACTTGTGAATCCGGGTTCGATTATGGTTTCAACGCCAAAAAGGATTCGGCGGCGGCTGCCTGCATGGGTAACGGTTCTTAATGATCCTGTAAAGGAAAAATCGACGTATGAAGGAATACCGAGCCAGACCATAATGCAGGCAATTCTTTCTTGTCGCGGTCGTGTGATAAACTCCAGACTGCAAGACGCTGTTCGCGATGCGCGAGAGCAAGGGTTAATCACGAAGTTTGACGCCGATATCCTATCTGAGGAATTAAGTAGATGAGCAACAATTCACCTAATAGTAAGAGAAATCTTGATTTGGCTATCGAGAGAATGGCTAATGATGGGGATGACCCATTACGCCTGCGCAGAACGATAGCAAACGTAGTCGTAGGGCAGTTTCTGCCCGAGGGCGTCGTGAAAGGCGGATGCTCGCTTAAGCTGCGCTTTGGGAATTCGGCTACGCGCTTTACTCGGGATTTAGACACAGCTCGAGTGCATGATATCGAGGGGTACATCTCGAATCTAGAGAATCTCATGCAAATCGGCTGGAATGGTTTTACTGGTCATGTGGTACCCAGAAAACCCGCAAACCCAGAGGGTGTGCCTACTGCATATGTGATGCAACCATTCGATATAAAGCTCTCCTACAACGGAAGGTCATGGCTGACTGTCCCGCTTGAGGTAGGTCACGATGAAATCGGAGATGCAGAGAGCCCGGAATATGGAATATCAGAAGACATCATCAACGTGTTTGAATGCCTCGGTTTTCCGGCACCAGCGCCAATTCCTTTGTTGCCGTTACCTCATCAGATCGCCCAGAAGATTCATGGGGCAACAGGGGAGGGTAGTGATAGGGCTCATGACCTCGTTGATTTGCAAGTAATTGTGAACAGTGGCGATATTGACTATCTAGAGACAAGGCTGATTTGCAAAAGGCTCTTTGCCTATAGAAAACAACAATCTTGGCCGCCTAATCTTTTCATCGATGAAAGCTGGCCCTCTTTATACGAAGCTGCAAGGGAGAAACTTCCCGTTATTGAGACTATCGATGAGGCAGTGACGTGGACAAATAATCTTATTCAAAAGATTGACAATGCGCGGAACTGAATTGTCTTGCCCGCCCTCCTGGGGCTGGTCACCACGACGACTTTGAAGTTCTCCGAATAACGTTTCACCAATGGCGCGAAGCGCGTTTGATATACATATCTGCCTCATATCTTCTCAAATCTGGAAGGCTCTACCATATTTGAGAGATTTACCACGGAAGAGGTAAGGCGCTGTCGATGTTCGAAAAACGCATCGAGAATCTGTTTTTTGAATTCTTCTTCGATTCAAGACCAAACCCAGAGTAATCAAGCCTCCACGGGAAACTTGAGTTTGCGCTTCGCCCCGTCCGCCTTTTGATACTCGATTTCAATGGTGAGGGTTCCGCCAAGCGCGGTTGCGTAACGTTCGAGCGTTCCCAGACAGATGGACTCCGCGCGTCCGTGTTTGATTTCGGAAATGCGCTTTTGGCTCACACCCATGTTTTTTGCCATCTGAATCTGGGTGAGCCCAGCCTCTTTGTGTGCCTCAGTAAGGACTTTAGTCAAACCTCCCGTATAACGTGCTAGGATAATGACAGGTACTTAATTTGGAGGAATGCGCATGAAGCAAAACGGTGGCAAGACATCGATTATAAGAAGGACGCTTCACCACTATTGGAATGTGTCGGTGACCCAATGGGGAACCTTTGCTCTCGCCGTGTTGTGTACGCTGGGTTTTGTCGGCTTGCTCTCATACGGCAATCCCTACATAGTGGGTCTTATCGTCGATCGCGTGGGCACCGGTACGGTTACCTCAGATCAAGTATTCGCTGTGTTCGGTCCCTATATGATCGCACTCATCGCCTTGAACATTCTGGGGCAAGTGTGCAGCAAAATGCAGGATTATTGCGTTTGGAAACTAGAGATCCGAGCGAATTACGATCTTGCCACCCACGCTTTTGAAACGCTGTCCAACCAATCGATGACCTTTCACTCCAACCGTTTCGGTGGCTCGCTGGTGAGTCAGACGAGCAAGTTCATGTCCGGATACAACACGCTCCTTGAAAGCCTCATCTATGCCATCATCCCTATCACGAGTTCTGCCGTATTCACCATAGTCCTGTTGGCCGGCGTGGTGCCACTCTACGTGATCATCTTGGTCGTGCTGCTCGTGACATACGTCATGGTAGCCTACCAACTCTACAAGCGCGTGCTTCCGCTGAACGCCGCAGCTGCCGGTGCCCAGAACATGCTTTCGGGTGTGCTTTCCGACAGCATCACTAATATCCTGGCCGTGAAGACCTACGGCAGGGAAAGCTATGAACATGACCTATTCGACGTAGCGAACCGCGAGGTCTTGGCCGCCGACAGCCGCCGCATACGCGCATCGACCTTACGCGGAACCGCCACCAGCTCGATGATCGTGATCATAATGGTGGTATTGGTCATCTTCGTAACCGGAGGCAACGCCTGGTTTGGCATAAGCGCCGGTAAATTGGTCATGATGTTCACCTACACCTACTCGTTGACCATGCAGTTCAACCGTATAAATCAAGTATTCCAGCAAGTGAATCGCGCTTTTGGGGATGCCCATGGCATGACGCTAGTCCTTGACGAGCCGATGCTGGTCGCAGATGAAGCCGAGGCACAACCTCTGAAAGTAGACCGCGGAGAGATCAGCTTCGAGAACCTCAACTTCTGGTACGAAGATACCGATGAGGAGAACAAGGTCTTCAGCGACTTCACCTTGCATATTCCCGCAGGCCAACGAGTCGGTCTCGTTGGAATGAGTGGTTCGGGAAAGACGACCCTTACCAAGCTGTTACTGCGTCTTGCGGATATCCAAAACGGGCATATTTTCATAGACAAGCAGGATATCTCACGCGTGTCCCAGGTAAGCCTGCGCCAGCAGATCGCGTATGTGCCGCAGGAGCCGCTGCTGTTCCATCGCAGCATCCGTGAGAATATCGCCTATGGGAAGCCTGAGGCTACGGACGCGGAGGTGCTGCAGGCAGCCGTGCGAGCAAATGCGTTGGAGTTCATCGAGAAGTTGCCCGATGGTTTCGATACCATCACGGGTGAGCGTGGCGTGAAACTCTCCGGCGGACAGCGTCAACGCATCGCCATTGCCCGTGCCATCCTTGCCGATGCACCGATCCTCGTGCTCGACGAGGCCACCAGCGCGCTGGACTCGGAAAGCGAGAAGCTGATCCAGGATGCCTTGGTCAATCTTATGGAGGGGCGCACCTCGATAGTCATAGCGCACCGGCTCTCAACTGTGGCAAGCCTCGACCGCATCGTCGTGTTAAGCGACGGTGAGATAGTCGAGGATGGAACGCACGCAGATCTCATCGAAGCCGACGGGGAGTATGCCCGTCTCTGGAACCGTCAGACCGGTAGTTTCCTTGAGGCTGACGAGGGGGAATAAGGGCCGATATAGGGCCTCGTCACGTCTCGGCTTCTTTGACTAAGCCGCCCATCATAACGCCATGCGCGCGAAGAAGGTCATCCAAGCTGATGACGGCATAAGCGCGCCCGCCATCTCGGCAATCTCCAGACCGAGGTTCTCTATTTCAGCCATTCTCTTGAATGGTTGTCCGTATTCCATGTGAGCATCCTTTCCATTTCCCCCAATGTCTTACCGCCAATGACGGTAAGACATTGGGGGAAACAGCATAGGGATGAGGTGGAATTATCGAGTGCTTTCTCAGTATGAATTCGATTTCGCGCTCAAATGGGTGTTGTGCATTTGCACAAAAGCAGCACCCTAATATTTCGTGTACTCCCAATTGTTTTGCTGTTGTTCAGGGACTAATCTAATCCTGAAAACGGAATAAAAAAAGGCCGCTAACCCACCGGGGGCGTACCTCGGGAGTTGCTTTGCGTACATTGCCGGCAAAGTTGTGAAACGTTCGCGTTGGCGGTTTTTTGAAGGGGTGTTCCTATAGAACACTTTCCAGGCGCTGCAAGTGAGAGGTTGAGCTGTGGCACATATATCAAGCGACATTACTCAGTCGCCTCAGTCACAAAGTGAAATGGCCACCGCCGTCGATGACATCATGGCGCAGTATCACGACAAGACCGGCTTGGTTCTCAATACATTGAATGACATACAAGAACGGTATCGCTATCTCCCCGAAGAAGCTTTGCACCGAGTCTCTGAAAACACCGGGGTTCTTCTCGACGACCTCAAGCAAATGGGAGACTTTTTCGATTACCTCTCGCTCGATCCGACGGGACGTTATGTCATAGAGGTATGCGACGGCACCTGTTGCCACATACAAGGCGCGCCTCGGCTGATTGACAAAATCGAGCGCGTGTTGGGAATCAAGATAGGAGAAGTCACTGAGGACGGAATGATTTCCATAAAAGCGGTGAATTGTGTCGGAGCCTGCGGGATTGCTCCTGTCGTTATTTCTGAGGGTCGGGTATACGGGCATGTGAGGTTGGTTCAGGTGGGCGAGATCGTTGCGGAAACCTGGGATCGTGCGATGGCAGAAGAGTCCTGATCGGGAGAAGTCTCTAACGAATCCCATGTGCAGACAATAGTGTGCTTACGACAATAGTGTACTTACGACAGTAGTGTGCTTACGACAGAAAGAGTATGAGTGTACAACGAGACCGACATACAGAGCACTTTGCCGGAGAGAGACGGATTTTGTTCGCAGAACAAGAAGCCTCGTATCTCGGTAGGGCTTGCAACGTGTGGCCGTGCGGTTGGCGGCCAGGCGGTCTTCGATGCACTCGAGCAGAGACTCTCTGCTGCCGGTATCGTGGCGGATCTTGCAGCGGTCGGATGTCGCGGCTTATGCTACGCCGAACCTCTCGTTGAAGTTGTGATACCGGATTGCGGAAGCCGACTTATCGGGTGGGTCGATCCGGAGTGTGCCGGAGACATCGTCACTGCCCTCAGCCAAGATGATCCTCTGGCGGCAATCGACGGTCTTGTCGGGCATGTCCTTCCTTCGGAATGCATGGAAGGACAGGAGCGGAGAGTCCTCTCGAACTGCGGCCTCATCGACCCTCTCTCGCTTGAAGAGTACTGTGCTCGAGGTGGGTATGCAGCCTTACGCAGGGCATTGGCGGAGATGAGTCCAAAGGCGGTCATTCACGAGGTAACCCAGGCCGGGCTGCGCGGTCGCGGTGGCGCCGGCTTTCCTACGGGAAGGAAATGGAACGCCTGCACTGAAAACGATTCCACTGAGCGTTATTTCATCGTCAACGCCGATGAGGGCGATCCGGGCGCGTACATGGATCGTGCGCTTCTCGAAAGCGACCCGCATTGCGTGCTCGAAGGGCTCATCATCGCTTGCTATGCCACCGGCGTACATCAAGCGTATGTCTTTATCCGCGCG
>JAAXUU010000050.1 GCA_013335845.1 Actinomycetota bacterium | reverse complement strand
GGAATTGAAGCAGAGGATTCCCTTGCTCGAAGAAGAGTGGATGAAACTAAGCGAAGAAATCGAAGATGAACTTGCTTCCGGCGAGTAGAGGAAACCCATGGTTTTAAAAAAGATCACGAGTTTCCTTTTGGCTGTTTTCCAGGTCGTCTTCATGGCGGTTGCTTTAGTGTATTTCACTGCTTTCCTGCTGTCGTTTTTCACACTTACGCTGCGTGTCCCATTGGCGACGACATTCGTGGAACAGCTCTTGGCTTTCACTCCGGCGATATTCTCAGTGTTCCCAACAGTCGATTCGCCCATCGGAGGATATTGCCATTTTGATTTTGCGGCGATTTTCGTCATTGCAATTGTGCTCGAATGGCTGACGGCACGATGGCGTAAGGATATACGATCTGATATCAAACGTTCAAAACACTAACACATGGCACTGTCCCACTGACCTATGGATAAGATGAGGTTCCCACATGAGTTCAACCGTTTCACAATACCTCTGGGCGATAATCTCAGTCGTGCTTATAGTCATCTCGATTGTGTTCCATGAAGTCGGTCACGGCTTTGCGGCATATCGGATGGGGGATACGACAGCGAAATCGAAGGGCCGTCTTTCATTGAATCCGATGAAACACATCGACCCCTTCGGTTCTGTCATCCTTCCCTTGATACTTTTCCTATCGGGCGGTCCGATCATCGGATACGCGAAGCCGGTTCCCTATAATCCGAACCGGTTGAAAAACCGTCGCAAAGGTGAACTTGTCGTTGGCCTCGCCGGTCCGGGGGCCAATTTCGCCCTTGCTTTGATCGGAGCCGGAATTGCATTTCTCGCAGAACTCCTGTTCAGTGTCGACCCGACGATCGGATACTGGGTCTGGAACATCGCCGCACAGTTCGTCATCGTCAATCTCTGTCTGATGTTCTTCAATCTGATCCCTCTGCCTCCGCTTGATGGATCATCTATCATCGCTCCATTTCTGTCCGAAAAAGGCATGAAAAGTTACTATAAGGTCCAGCAGTACAGTCTCCCCATCCTACTGATAATCCTGATACTTATACCTATGATGACTTCGTTCGACCCGGTAGGCTGGTATATCGACAACACGGCTATCAGGATGGGTTCTTGGTTATTGGGTATGTAGTGCATTTCGGGGTATATACGCGCACGTTCCGTTCCTGAAAAACCGAAATACGTACTTTCGCGTGGATTCCAGCAGTTCATGTCGAATAGCTGCGTTATTATAGTTTAGTTATATAAGTAAGCATGTTCGAACATGAAAGGTTTGATTCAATGTCATCACAGCGCATTCTGACAGGATATCGTCCCACAGGTAAACTCCACCTAGGGCATTGGTTTGGAAACCTTCAAAACATGCTTGATCTGCAAAACAAATATGACGCCTTCTATTTTCTGGCCGATTGGCATGCGCTCACGAGTGATTGGGCCGACACGTCGAAGATACGTACATACACCGAGGAGATGGTGCTCGACTGGTGCGCAGCCGGCCTCGATCCCGATATCTGCACGATCTATAGGCAAAGTGATGTCCCCGAGGTAGCGGAACTCACGTTGTACTTCGCGATGGTCACACCCATGTCATGGCTCGAGCGCGTTCCCACGTACAAAGAGCAGCGCGATCAGATCACCGATAAGGACCTTGGGAACGTTGGCTTCTTCGAGTACCCGATGCTCATGGCTGCCGATATCGCGATACTGCGTTCGGGTTTGATCCCGGTCGGGGAGGACCAGCTCCCACATCTCGAACTGACGCGCGAAATCGTTCGACGCTTCAACAATGCATACCCTGCCGAGCCACCGGTCCTTGTCGAACCGAAGGCGGTTATCGCAACAGAGGGCGCAAGGGTTCCCGGACTCGATGGTCGGAAGATGAGCAAGTCATACGGCAATTCGATTTTCATATCCGATGATGCGGAAACGATTTGCAAGAAAGCCATGACCTGCCTGACCGATCCTGCGCGTATGCTTAAAACGGATCCGGGTAATCCCGATATCTGTCCTCTGCATCAAATCCACAAGCTCATACTCTCCAAGGAAGATTGTTTTCAATGGGAAGAGGATTGCAGGACAGCGAAGTGCGGTTGTGTGGCCCACAAGAAGGCATTCGGATCGGAGATGGCTGAATACTACGCGCCGTTCCGCGAGAAGAGGGCGGAACTTGAAAAGCAACCCGGTTTCGCGGCCGAGGTTCTTGCAAATGGGGCTCGGAAAGCCAGACCGATAGCGATCGACACCATCAGTGCCTGTCGTGAAGCTATGTTGCTCGACCCATTCGGTGCCTAAGTGTCGTATCGCGTTAAAATAGATGCTTTCGAGGGCCCCTTCGACCTGCTGCTTCATCTTGTCGCGCGCCAAAAGGTCGATATCGGTGCGATCTCCATTGTAGAGGTTGCCGATCAGTACCTTACGTATCTCGAGCATATCGAGGATTTCGACCTCGATGTGGCGAGTGATTTCATCTTGGTTGCAGCGCAGCTATTGGAAATGAAGGCGGCATCCCTCTTACCGAAAGAAGAAGTGACCTTCGGGGACGAACTCGATGATATGACGCCGGATGAAGCACGGGAAATCCTCATCGCTCGTTTGTTGGCGTATAAACAGTTCAAATCCGCAGCAAGCGAACTGGGAACTCGGATGGAGAACGAAGGCCGGATGCATCCGCGCCAAGCCGGTGTAGAATCGGAATTCCTCACACTCTTCCCTGATTATCTCGAAGGCGTGACGCTCCATGGTCTGGCGGTTATCTGCGCGGACCTCGATGCCCGTCGTGACCTTTTCCTATTGGAGGCCGAGCATATCGCGCCTGCCTCGATATCTTTGGACCTACATATCGAATCGGTGTACCGCCGTGTCACTTCGAGCAAGCGGATGTCTTTCAACCAATTGATCGGTGAAGACCCGGACCCCGCAGTGGTTGTCGTGTCGTTCCTGGCGATCCTCGATCTTTACAAACGCTCGATCATCTCGCTGTCACAGGCTGAGACTTTCGGGGATATCGATATAGTATTCATAGCGAAGGAGGAAGACGATGGCGCACGATGAGGATATCAACGTACAAGGCGCAATCGAAGCGATGCTCTTTGTTTCCGATGAACCGGTGAGTGCAGTGCAGTTCGCTAAGATCCTGGAGATCACTCCCGGTCAAGTCGAATCGAATCTCGCCGAGCTATCTGCCGCGTATCGTGACAGGGATTGCGGTATACAGTTGCGTGAAGTTGCGGGTGGTTGGCGTTTCTATACACATCCCGCCCATCATGAAATCATAGAGAAGTATGTGATTTCATGGGATACCCGCAAACTTTCACAAGCGGCATTGGAGGCACTCGCTGTCGTCGCATATCATCAACCTGTGACGCGTGGCGTCATAAACGCCATACGCGGCGTGAATAGCGAAGCGGTGGTCTCTTCTCTCATCGAAAAAGGATTGGTACGAGAAGTCGGACGCGATGAAGGGCCGGGAAACGCCATACTCTATGGCACAACGAGAACGTTTCTCGAGAAGTTCGGGCTCAAGAGCATCAAAGATCTTCCACCTCTCGAAGAATTCGCGCCCGATGAGGATAGCAAACAACTTATTCGCGAGCGCCTGAGCTCTTCTTCGGTGTCTTCCAAATTGGATATCGAAGAAGACCTTGAAGATGCAGACGACGAAGGTATCTTCACGTCCGAAAACGAAGCAGAAGAAACATCGCCCGCAGCAGGATTCCTTGCGGTGGTTGAACCCTACGATGCAGGTGACGATGTAAGGGTGGATGATGCCCAAGCTATGTCCGAAGTCCTTTCTGTGAGTATGACCGAGAAGGTCTCATTCGATGATTTCGAAGTTTCCGCCGATGACGACTTAGAGGAAATCGATTAAATGACTGTTGAAGCAAATACCGATAGTTCTGCTGACGATACAAACGATGAGCGTATCGTCCCGCTTCGCTTACAGAAATTCCTCAGTCGCGCCGGAATCGCCTCTCGACGCGGCTCTGAAAATCTGATGACCGCAGGCCGCGTGACAGTCAACGGGGAAATGGTTCGGGAACTCGGAACTAAAATCGACCCTCTTGTGGATATTGTCTGCGTAGACGGTAAACCCGTTTCCCTCCGTGATGGGAATATATACGTCATGTTGCATAAACCTGCCGGATACCTCACGACGATGAATGATCCTCAAGGTAGACCGACCGTTGCATCGCTCGTACCCGTGGAACAGTACCCGGGGCTCTTCCCGGTAGGACGTCTCGACTGCGATACGACAGGTCTTCTTCTATTCTGCACAGACGGGGAGCTCGCCCAACGCCTTCTGCATCCCAAATACCACGTGTCGAAGCGTTATGAGGCAATGGTGGATGGCAGGTTATTCGAGCAGGAAGCCGATATCCTACGTAAGGGGATCACGCTCGATGATGGCCCATGCAATCCTGCGGAGATCATTGTCGAAAGTTCAGGGTTCGTCTCACGCGTGACCTGCATAATCTCCGAAGGCAGAAAACGACAGGTCAAACGTATGTTCTCTGCAATCGGGCATCCGGTGCTTTCTCTGCACCGTGCATCTTTCGGAGTTTTGTCCTTGGGGGATTTGCCTGTTGGCGAATGGCGTGAACTTACCGATAATGAAGTGAATGCTCTACGGGCGGTTGTCGAGTTCGAAAAGGAGTCCTGACATGGCTTTGATTGTGATTACGGGTGGAGCTCGCTGTGGGAAATCGTTTTCTGCTGAAGAGTTGGCCAAGGTTCGTTCCTCTCAAGGTTACTCTGTGAGCGTCGCTGTTTTCGGCAATCCGGACGGTGACGATGTGGAATTCGCCGAACGAATCCGGCATCATAAGGAAACCCGCCCGGACGAGTTCGAAACACTCGAAGCCTTCGAAAACGAAGACTGGTTATCCCAAGTCGATGATGACAAGCTTCTGGTGATCGATTGTCTGGGAACGGCGCTTTCGTCAATCATCGCGCATGTCGGTGATGGATTCTCCTTGAGCGATAGTATCAGGAACCCGAGCATCGATCCCTGCGAAGTGAAGTTCTGGAGCATGATAGAACGTATCGTCGCTAGAAAAGGTGACACTATCGTCGTCACGAACGAAGTCGGGAACGGTCTTGTTCCTGAGTTCGAATCCGGTCGTGTTTTCCGAGACCTGCTCGGACGCGGCAATCGCTATCTGGTGAACGCAGCGGACGCAGCTTATTTCTGTGTTTGCGGTCACCTTATAGCACTCAAAGAACTGCCCACTGTTCCTTTATGGCCGGAAGACTAGATTACAAACGCGGTGATACACATGGATCCTCACGGATATTCCGGGGCTTATTCACGTCCCGGCAGAATTCTACTAATGCGACACCCCGAAACGCTTGCGAATGCCCAGCATCGCTATTTGGGACAAGCGAATGTTCCTCTAACCGAGGAGGGGATCGCACAGTGCGAACGGGCTGTTCGCGGTCTTATCGCGTGGAAACCCGATAGGATCATCACGTCGCCACTTGACCGCTGTCTCGCAATCGCGCGACCTGCGGCCGAGAACATCGCATGTCCCCTCGAAATCGATGAGCGCATCATCGAGATGAACTTCGGTATCCTTGAAGGCCTCACAGCTGACGAAGCGGAATCGAACAACCTGAGCTTCCCTTGGGGGGAAACGTCTCGCAATTGGCCCGTCGCAGGTGCCGAGAGTCTTGAGGACTTCCTGATGCGCTGTGCTATCGCCGGTCAAGCGTATTCCATGCTACCCGGCAGAACCGCTATCGTCGCACATGGGGGAAGCATACGTGGAGTACTTGCGCATTGGCTCCTATTAAGCCCCGAGCGTTTCTGGCAGCTGAGTATCAAGAATGTGAGTTCATGCATTTTTTCGGCCGATGCTGAAGGGAACGCATTTTTAGAGAAATTTGGAATCCAACCGGAATCTTTGGAAGGGTAGGACGGGTAATGAATTGGGATACGTTTTTTCGGAGTAACATAACACCTTTGATCCCCTATAAAGCCGGACTGCGCGAAGATGAAGTTCGCGATCTCGTCGATGCCGATACACTTTACAAGCTTTCCTCGAATGAGAATCCGTATCCTCCTTTCCCCCATGTGATCGAAGCGATGACTGAAGTGCTGATGGATTTGAATAGCTATTGCGATGGCTCCGCACAATCTGTCAAAGATGCCCTGTCTGAACGCTATCATATCCCTACCGAGCAGATAACCGTAGGCAATGGCTCGAATGAGTTGCTCGATCTTATCGGGGAATGCTGCCTTAACCCTGGTGATGAGGTCGTATTCGGATGGCCGAGTTTCATGGTTTACCAATCGCTTGCACAGATCAATGGTGCGACTCCTATAGCGGTACCTCTCACAGGTGATGCGCGTTTCGATCTCCAGGCTATGCTTGCTGCAATCACACCGCAAACGAAACTCGTCATCGTATGCAATCCCAACAACCCGACGGGTACGGTAGTGACAGCTGAGGAATTCGCTTCTTTCATAGCTGCTCTCCCTGAACATGTCTTGCTGGTTATCGATGAAGCCTATATCGAATACGTGACTCCGGGTGATACCTTTGACAGTTTCTCCTATTATGATGGCACGCGACCGATTATCATCCTGCGTACGTTTTCGAAGATATATTCTCTTGCAGGCATCCGTTGCGGGTATGGTTTCGCACCTACCCCGGTAATCGAAGCTATCGACAAGGTACGGGAGCCATTCAATGTCAATAGTGTCGCACAGGCAGCCGCTTGCGCTTGTTTACAGGATGGAACAGAGGTAATCGCTCGCCGTGATGAGAACAACGCGAACAAAGAGCTACTCTACGCATGCTTCGAGGCATTGGGAATCGAATATTTCAGGTCATCTGCAAACTTCATCTGGGTAGTCGTTGACAATCCGGGTGAAGTATTCGGAAAGCTTCTGTCGTACGGAATCATCGTTCGTGATTTGGGAAACGGGACTGCTTTGCGTATAGGTGTAGGTACTCTCGCCGCCACCGAAGCGACTATCGCCGCTTTCAACACTATATTCGGAGGTACCGAGTAACCATAGTCTCAGACTCCGCCGATCCGATTGAAGGGAATACTCGTGATTGTTGCAATTGATGGACCTGCCGGTAGCGGAAAATCGACTGTTGCGAAACTTGCAGCGCATGCATTGAAGTTCCAGTATCTCGATACAGGCGCTATGTATCGCGCCGTGGCATACCGCGCGCTCAAGGATGGCATAGATCTTGAGGGCGGCGAAGACCTGATCGCCATCGCCAAAAACGAACCTATCGAATTCGGGGCTTTCGGTCCGAATTCGGTCTCTATCGGCGGCATGGAAGTCACGGATGCAATACGTACACGCGAGGTGGACGTGGCGGTGAGTCCTGTTTCCGCTTGTCCGGAAGTGCGTGACGCATTGGTCGAGCAGCAACGTGTCATCGGGAAATCGACTGATATCGTGATGGAAGGACGAGATATCGGAACCGTTGTATTCCCAAACGCGGATCTGAAGATCTTCCTGACGGCCTCTCCCCAGGTGCGGGCACATCGCAGGTTCGAGCAGAATGTCCTGCGTGGCATAGGATCTACCGATGAGAAAGAGATCCTCGCTGCGTTGATTGCACGCGACGCATACGATTCGTCACGTGAGACAGCCCCTCTCGTTCAGGCCGAAGATGCAGTGGAAATCGACACATCCCGCCTTTCCATCGATGAGGTCGTCGACAAGATCGTAGATCTCGCACAAGCGGTACATGCAAGATTGAAACACCAGTGAGTGAGCGGCTCCCCATGTCATGTATCACTCCCGTAGAGACGATGTACGATGCCCCCATCAAAGGTGAGGGCCATGCGCCGATTTGGTCCCGCTGGCTCATCTATGCCATTGTA
>JAAXUU010000282.1 GCA_013335845.1 Actinomycetota bacterium | reverse complement strand
CTGAACGCCATACCGACGATTCCCTGTACGACCTGTAACTACTGCAAGAAGGGGTGCCCGCAAGACATCGACATCCCCCAACTCATTCGGATCTACAATTCCTACCTCGTTTTCAACAGTGTTCCGCTCTGCCAACACGACTATTCCTGGGTCACGGGCAAAACCGGAAAAGCAAGCTCGTGTATCGAATGCGGGCAATGCGAAATCGTGTGCCCACAGCATATCGAGATCATCGATGTCATGAGGAAGATGACCGCACTGTTCGATTAACATCATTCAGCAAGCATGAGCACGGGACCATCTTCGAGATGCTCCCGTGCTTTGTATTTCACGTCGTATCTTTACGGGAAAACAAACTCGCGAACCTGAGAATGCTCTCAGGTGTTCTCAGGGTTCGCTCAGGAAGATGGCTCATGATGTAATCACTATCCGAACGAAAGGAGATATCATGAACAAGAAAATGAAGATCGCAGCATTCACCAGCACCGCACTTCTCACCATGGCACTTGCAGGAGCCGGTGTTGCATTCGCAGCAAACGGAAACGGCAACGCAGGAAATCAAGCTAATGGAACAGACATCAACTTCGTCGATGCTAACGGCGATGGCATCTGCGACGCACAAGGCACGGGTACCGGCACCGGCACCGGTTTCGTCGATGCTGACGGCGATGGTGTGTGTGACAACCAAGGTACGGGTACCGGCGCAGCAAATGGTTATGGCCCCGGCGATGGAACCGGTAATGGCGGAGTTTGTCCGCAGGATGGAACCGGTTACGGCGCAGGTAGCGGCAACGGAAACTTCGTCGATGCAGATGGCGATGGCGTGTGTGACAACCAAGGTACAGGTACCGGCGCTGGTTTCGTCGATGCAGATGGCGATGGCGTGTGTGACAACCAAGGTACAGGTACCGGCGGAAAAAACCGCAACGCTTAATCCTTGAACATCGATTCAAACGTAACTCGAACACAATGCGGAGCCTCAGTGCTCCGCATTGTGGTTTCTCAGGAATTTCTCAGCAAACTGAGGTACTATTATGTGAAAGGATCTGGAGTCGGGGTGAATCATGCGCGTACTTATCGTCGAAGATGAATTGCGTCTTGCAACCTATGTCAAGCGCGGGCTTGAAGCTGAGGGTTTCACCGTCGATGTCGCACTCGATGGTGAAGAAGGACTCGAACGCGCTCTCACTGAAGAGTACGACATCATCACGCTCGACATAATGCTGCCAGGAATGAACGGCTACAAAGTGTGCGAGCAGTTGAGAGCGAACGATATCTGGACTCCCATTCTAATGCTCACCGCCAAAGATGGAGAATACGACGAAGCCGAGGCCCTCGATATGGGCGCCGACGACTTTTTGCGTAAACCTTTTTCATTCGTCGTTCTACTCGCGCGTATTCGCGCCCTTTTGCGAAGGGGAAAGACGGAGCGGAACCCCGTACTGACCGTCGGCAGTCTCTCTTTGGACCCAAGCAGCCGAACCGTCACAAAGCAAGGTTCTCCCATCGAACTCACCCCTCGAGAATTCTCACTCCTTGAATATCTGATGCACAACAAAAGCGACGTCCTCTCCAAACGGCAGATCATCGATCACGTTTGGGATTGGGGATATGACGGGGATGAGAATATCGTCGAAGTATACATGGGGTATCTTCGCAAGAAGATCGACACGCCATTCGAAGCTAAAACCTTGCAAACTGTACGTGGTATCGGCTATCGCTTGTTAGACGACACGGTAAGGAACTCGACCGATGCCTAAGCACCTACCAAAGAGCATGCGCGGACGAACCACCCTAATCTCTACGATGGCGGTATTCATAGTGTTGCTTATTTTCTCGGCTTCCCTTGTATTCGCCACGCAAAGGATTCTCACGAATTCAGCACGTGAGTTACTCGTAGAACAGGTGGACAACGTCGAACTGCTGCTACACGAGGGAACTCTTCCTACGTCTCTTACGGGGCTGGGAACCAGCCTCATCCAAGTGATTGATGCCGAGGGTAACATACTCGCCGCAAGTTCTTGGGCGACCGATCTTCCTGCACTTGACGCCGGTATCACCGAAACGGGCGAATCCTCCAGTGAAGAGAGCGAAGAGATCACGTGGAGTGGGAAAGGGAAAGGGCCCGGAGCCGGCACAGGTACAGGTACAGGGTCCGGGACTGGAACAGGGACAGGAACCGGAAGCGGCATGGGTACCGGAACAGGCACCGGCACGGGCACCCAAAGCGGGAAGACCAGTGACACCGCATCGGACACAACAGCAGCAGCCGATGTATCAACCGATGCGTCAGCCCTCGCAGGCGCCGAGAAGGAGCCCGGAGCCGATATTCTTGCTGTGATACTCGACGTGGACACCGCGTACGCAGCCGAGGAAACCACGGATCCCGAAACCGATTCTGCGACGAGCACCGAAGGCGTATCCGAAAGCATCGATATCAGCAGCAGCGAGGTGTTCGGCGATGACGGCCCTTACCTGATTTATAGAAGAGGAGTCGAAAGCGACAACGGCCCGGTGACGATCGTCGCCATGGCCTCGCTCTCATATGCGGCGGAATCCGCCCGCACCGTGGGGTTTGTCCTTCTCTGCATCTTGCCGCTCGCCCTCTTCGTCGTGGCTTACTCTGTGTGGAAGATTACAGGTAAGATGCTGGAGCCGGTAGAGGCGCTGCGCCAGCGTGCGGAAGCCATATCGATAACCGACCTCGACAAACGTATCGAGATCCCGCAAAACGACATGGAGATCGCGCGACTTACCAAGACGTTCAACGAGATGCTCGCACGGGTCGATGATTCCGTCCAAGATCAACGACGTTTCATCTCCGACGCCTCGCACGAACTCAAAAGTCCCGTGGCAGCCACGCGTATCATGCTCGAAACAGCCCGCGACTACCCCGATATCATCGACACGGAAACGCTCATCGAAGAC
>JAAXUU010000281.1 GCA_013335845.1 Actinomycetota bacterium | reverse complement strand
CCTTGATCATCATGGTCACACTGCCGCTTTCCTATACCGGTGGCGTCATCGCCTTACTTGTGTGCGACATGCCACTCTCGATCGTCGCGGTCGTCGGCTTCATCTTGCTCACCGGTATCGTCGTGAACAACGGTATCGTATTCGTCGACTATGCGAACCAGATGCGGGCTACGGGGCTTTCTCGGCATGAAGCACTCGTTCTAACCGGTAAGCACCGCCTTCGACCCATCCTCATGACGGCGCTTACCACCATAATCGCGATGATAACGACCGCACTTGCTGTTGGGGAAAGTGCAGAGATGAGCCAACCGATGGCGATCGTCGTCATCGGGGGAATGGTATACGCGACGGCCCTGACGCTTATCGTCGTACCTATAATCTATGATCTGATGGGTGGGAAAGAGGGCGATGGGGATGCAGAGCGGACACCCGATTTGGAGGTACCTCCGAGTGCGCGCTACGATGATATCGTGCTAGATTGACGAAAGGCTAAAGAAACCGTTAGGACTCCAGGCGCTCTTCGAACAGCTTCTCGGCATATTCCTGGATCTCTTCTTGGATTCCATCATAGAGTTCGATGAACCGTTTGCCTTCGGACGTGAGGGTCGAGCCGCGCGCGCCATCGCGGGCGATAAGGGGTGATCCGAAGTTCTCTTCGACGCCGCGAAGAAGTGTCCAAGCTTTACTGTAAGCCATCTTCATATCTTTGGCAGCCTTGTTGAGGGACCCCGTCCGTTCGACTCCGCGCAGTAGGGCGATGGTGCCCATGCTCAGGACGCCGTGCGAAGGGCTTTCCTCGTTGTAGATCGTCGTCTTCACTTGAATCGCGAAAGCTGCTTTTTTCATTTGATCCCCCTTGTCAGCCCGAACGTTGTATACCATCGTACCGTTAACTTGTGCCCCGGGCAAAGAAAATTCCATCTCACAGGTTATTTGCCGCTCGAACTGCTCTTTTTGCGACCTCTACGAGAAGTTCGCAGGTCTTCTCCATCGACTGAACGGGGACGAATTCGAAACGGCTGTGGAAATTGTGGCCACCTGTGCAGATATTCGGGCAGGGAAGACCTTTATACGAGAGGAGCGCACCGTCGGTACCGCCTCGTACCGGTGGGGTTTCGGGGTCTCCCCCAAGGTCGCGAATGGCGGATTTGACGGTATCGATCAAGTGCATATGGGGTTCGATCTTCTCGCGCATATTGTAATAGGTATCATCCATATCGCAGACCACGGTTCCCGTGCCGTATTTTTCATTCAGGGCTTGGGTGATGAAGACCAACCGTTGTTTCTTGACGTCGAACTTCTTGCGGTTGTGGTCGCGGATGAGGTAACGCATATCGACCGATTCGACGGTACCGGACATGTTCTCGAGCATGTAGAAACCCCGGTATCCTTCCGTGCTTTCCGGACGTTCCCCGTCGGGGAGCAGTGAGTTGAATTCCATGGCGACGAGTAGGGCGTTCTTCATCTTCCCCTTCGCATGACCCGGGTGGATGTTCACGCCGAGAATGGTGATACGTGCCTCGGCGGCATTGAAGTTCTCGTACTCGACTGATCCCCATGCCCCGCCGTCCACGGTATAGGCGTAGGTGGCACCGAAGCCCGCGACGTCGAAATGGTCGGCTCCGCGTCCGATTTCCTCATCAGGGGTGAACGCGATGCAAATCCTCGGATGTTCGATGCTTTCATCGAGAAGAAGTGTCTCGACCATGCACATGATCTCCGCGATGCCCGCTTTGTCGTCTGCCCCGAGAAGTGTGGTTCCGTCGCTCGTCACGATATCGCAGCCGATATAGTTCGCGAGAGCCGGGTGGGTTTTCGGGGACAGCAGCATGTCATGGGCGACGTTCAACACAAGAGGGCCGCCTTGATAATCACAGTGTACCTGTGCCTTCACACCGGTTGCCGATGTTGCGGTCGAGGTGTCGAGGTGTGCAATGAAGCCGAGGGAGGGAAGCTCGCTACCATCCGCCGCCCGAGTAGTGGCCTCAAGGTATGCGTATACATAACCGAACTCATCCAAGACCACGTCGGTTGCCCCCAGTGCGAGCAGCTCGTCACGCAGAAGCATGGCGAGGTCACGTTGTCCCGGAGTGCTGGGGTGCGTGGAACTGGCTGCATCTGATTGTGTGTCGAACGCGACATAGCGTAAAAAACGGGAAAGGACGGACTCCGGGGCTGTGCTCATGCGCGCTCCAAAACTAGAGGGTTCGGTGTAAAAAGTCGTCCACGGCACCTTCGATGCCCAAGACGTTTCCTTCGATCACCGTATTGAAGCGAATGGGGAGTTCATCTAATTCAGCTAAGCCGGTCGGGATGTTGTATGTACGGGTCCGCTCGGCGATGAGCTTGTTTATCTCTATGCCGCCGAGTTTCTCGATGGCATCGGGGAGGGGTTCGCCGTAAGGGATACCGGTAAGCGCGCGATACACGCTGGCGCCGAATTTCGCCCAATGTGCCGTGCTGGCGACAAGGACGGGGTTCGTGCCCTTCAGGCGTTCCGCGACGTTCCACGCGACTGCCGTGTGGGGGTCGAGAAGATAGCCGTGGTTCTCGAAAACTTCCTTGATGGTTGCGAAGCATTCTTCGTTCTCGACGGCATCCGCCGAGAAATGCTCACGGAGCTGAGCGAGAGTCGCCTTATCGACTTGGAAGCGCTTGGTTTGTCTGAGGTCTTCCATCCAAGTGCGTATCGCGTCCGAATCGCGTCCCGTCAGCTCGAAGAGCTGACGTTCGAGGTTGCTCGAAACCAGGATATCCATGCTCGGGGAAGGCGTGAGCGTGAAGGGGCGGTGCGAGATATCGTACGTCCCCGTGTTTATGAAGTCGGTGAGGACGCGGTTCTCGTTACTTGCGCAGAAAAGGCGGTCGATCGGGGTTCCGATCATCTTCGCATAATAGGCAGCCAGTATATTACCGAAATTCCCGGTTGGAAC
>JAAXUU010000280.1 GCA_013335845.1 Actinomycetota bacterium | reverse complement strand
TCGGCGCCAAGCCCTACGAATTCCTCGCGACTGAGTATCACATCCCGGGTGTCATAACCGGCTTCGAGCCCGTCGATATCCTGCAGGGAGTCGCGATGATCCTGCGGCAGCTGGCCGAAGGCCGTGCCGAGATCGAGATCGCCTATGCCCGTGGAGTCATGTACGAAGGCAACACCGTCGCCACGGCGCTTATCGACGAGGTTTTCGAAACCTGCGATGCGACATGGCGCGGCCTGGGCGTCATTCCCGGTTCCGGATATCGGCTGCGTCCGCAATTCGCCGAATTCGATGCTGTCAAGCGTCTCCATCCTGAAATCGAACCCACGATCGAACCACGGGGCTGCCGCTGCGGCGATGTCTTACGTGGTGTCATGACCCCCGACGAATGCCCCTTGTTCGGGCGGGGTTGTGTACCCGAACACCCGATCGGACCATGCATGGTCTCGTCGGAAGGTAGTTGCGCCGCCTATTGGCGTTATCGCGAGGAGTGAGAATGAAAGACGAAACCGTACTGTTATCGCACGGAAGCGGCGGCACCATGATGAAGCGCATCATCGACGAGGTCTTCTTCGAGGCCTATGGAGGCGCTATCCTACACCGTGCCGATGATGCCGCCTCCCTTGTCATGCCCGGCGAGCGCATCGCACTTTCAACCGACACCTACGTGGTGACGCCCCACTTCTTCCCGGGCGGCGACATCGGGCGTCTCGCTATCTGCGGCACCGTGAACGACGTCGCGACTTCCGGTGCGGAGGTGCGCTATCTTTCCTGCGGTTTCATCCTCGAAGAGGGCTACCCCATCGAGAACCTGAGAAGGATCTGCAGGAGCATGGCCGAAGCCTCGCTGGAAGCCGGTATCGAAATCGTGACCGGAGACACGAAAGTGGTCGACCGCGGTCATGGCGACGGCGTCTACATCAATACAAGCGGAGTCGGCATCCTACCGGACGGCCGCGATCTATCCGGTTCTTTTTGCAAGCCCGGAGACTGCATCCTTATATCCGGCTCCATCGGCGACCATGGTATCGCGATCATCTCGACCCGCGAAGACCTCTCATTCGGGACCACCATAGAAAGCGACGCCGCACCTTTGAACCACCTGATCGCCAACGTGCTGGAAGCCGCGCCCAATGTGCATTGTTTCAGGGATCCCACGCGCGGAGGACTCTCCTCTACCCTGAATGAGCTGGCAAGCACGAGCGGCGTCAATATAACCATCGAAGAAGCAGACGTAGTGGTACACGATCAGGTGTTGGGCGCGTGCGAGATGCTGGGCTATGACGTCTTCCAAGTCGCGAATGAAGGCAAGATGGTCTGTGTCGTTCCCGCACAAGAGGCGGAAGCCGCATTAAACGCCATGCGTGCCTCCCGCTATGGAGAAGAAGCTGCTATCATCGGAAAAGTCGAAGAAGGAACCGGGAAAGTGTTCCTCCACACGGCTTTCGGGTCTACTCGTGTTCTTGATATGCTCGTCGGAGAACAATTGCCCCGGATTTGTTAGAATACCGATACTATACGTCCCGGGTTCGCGACGAACCGAAAGGATAGCACGCCTTGAAGATAAGTTTGAATGATTCAACGAAACGTTTCATCGAAGACCGGATATTCTCGCGCATCGCCGCCCAGGATGTCTCCCTCTTCGAATTCGATACCGATGTGAAGGCATACGCAGGCGACTACTTCGGTTGGACCAACCTCGCAACGAAGCCACCGATAAATCCTGTGGAAATCGCGACGTTCGCGAAGAAAGTACGCGACGAGGGACTCAAATCCGTGGTACTCATCGGTCAAGGCGGTTCGACTCAGGCTGCGATGACCATCACGAAACTCAACGCGGTCGACAACACGGAAATCGCCTTCAAAACCATGGACTCGATCTCCCCCGTTTATGTCGAGAAGATATTGAACGAATGCGAGCCTTCTACCACCCTTTATATCGTTTCAAGTAAATCCGGTTCCACTACCGAACCCACCCTGCTTTCACGTATCGCATGGGATTACGCATACACCGCTTTGGGCCAGGATGCAGCGGCTAATCGTTTCGTCGCTATCACCGACCCTGATTCCCTCTTGGAAAGTGTCGCCGAGAAGAACAAATGGCGCGCCATTTTCAGCGGCCCCACCGATGTCGGCGGTCGTTTTTCCGCGCTCTCAGCCTTCGGACTGTTACCCGCCGCGCTTGTCGGTATAGACATCGTGGCGTTTCTCGAAGAGGCTGCCATAACCGAACGCCTCTGCTCTTTGGATTCATTGGAGAACCCCGCGCTTTGGCTCGCCACCTTCCTCTATGACAACTATCTGGCGGGTCGCCCGAAATTCTCATTGGTGAGCCCACAACCCGGTCGTGTATTCGGTCTCTGGGTCGAACAACTCGTAGCCGAGTCTTTGGGGAAATGTGGGCACGGCATCCTCCCGAACATCGAGATCGACGCCAGCATGCTCGCGCGCCCGCATGATGACCGCTGCGCCATCACCTACGCCATACGCCCCGATGCCTCGTTCGAAAGCGATATCGATCGAATCGACCCCTCGATTCCTACGCTGCATTGCAGTATCCCCAACGTGATGCAGCTCGCACGCCACTTCCTCATGTGGGAATATGCCGTATGCGCCGTTGCCGTGCTCATGGAGATCAACCCCTTCGATCAGCCCGATGTCGCACTCACAAAAGAAATCGTGAAGAACCTGCTCACCGCCGAGGCGAACATCGGATCGACTGCGGGGTGCCATCGAATCCCTATCGAGAAGAATTTCGTCATCGAAGCCGAGTTGAGCCCTGCTGTCTGCACAGATACCCCTTCCAATCTCGACGAGGCCCTCGAGGTGTTCTTCTCTTCATTGCAAAACGAGGACTACTTCTCACTCAATGCATTCCTACCCTTCACGAAGGAAGTGCGTCGCATACCCCTCGAGGAGATACGTCACTGCGTCGCG
>JAAXUU010000279.1 GCA_013335845.1 Actinomycetota bacterium | reverse complement strand
CCTCGTATTCGTACATATCGCAAGCGGGAAGTACGACGTCTGCATACCGAGCGGTTTCGGACCAGAAGCAGTCAGTTACGACGATCTGCTCCATCGGATCCAGCCATTCTGTCCTCAGACGGTTCGCATTAACGTTGCCCGAAAGCATGTTACCGTGGGTCACCCAGAAGTTCTTGATCGGGTAGTCCTCGCCGTTCAGCTTGCCGGTGGTCATAGCGTCGCAGCCGGCAAGGATGGAAACGGTGGACATCATATTGCCGTTCGAGGGAACTGAGCAGGCATGGCCGAAGAAGTTGCCGTACATGAAGTCGAAACCACCCGCGCTGCGTCCAGGTTCGCCGAAGTTGCCCGTCAGGCTGAGGAGCGCTCCGAGCGCATACGTCGAACGAAGACCGCTCTCGTAGGCACCCATTCCGAAGTTGATGTAGTGAGCGATCTTGTTCTTGGGAAGTAAAAGATCCGCAAGGTAGTTGAAGTCGTCTTCGGAGATGTTCGAAACCTCATGGACCTTGTCGAAGGACCACTCCTGAACATGATCGCGGAAGAGCTCCCATGCAGTAGTGTATTGAGCGTCCGGAACGTTCTCTTTGATGGGATCGATTGCGTCATCAGCGGGAACAGGTTTGCCAACGGCGTTGTCCCACACCATGATCGGGTCGATCTCCGTTGGGAGCTCGGTAGCCCAGAAGATGGGACCGGGCTGCTTGCCGATACCGAACTCACTGCCACGCAAATACATACCGTCAGTCTTCTTGACGAGGAAGGGCGCACAGGTGTGGTTCATGACGAAGTCTGCATCATAGAGGTTCTCATTGATGAACTTGCGGCACAGACCCAGAATGTAAGCACCGTCGGTGCCCGGGTACATAGAAATCCAGCGATCGGCCTTAGCCGCACTCGGTGAGAACAACGCATCGACAGCAACTAGCTTGGCACCCGCCTCTTGGGCATCCGCGATGAACTGCCAGTTCTGAATGTTGGAGTTCACGGGATTCGCGCTCCAGAGAACAACCGCATCGGAATTGACGAAGTCCTTGGGTTCATTCTGATCGAACCAGAAGACACCCGCGCGGAGAAGACCTAGGAAGTTGGCAATGTCGAAGGAGTAGTCCCAGTACGTGACCTGAAGGGCATTGAAGAATCGTTTGGCCATTCCGGCATTTCCGTGGAGTACACCCTGAGAACCGGCGCATTGATAATAACCATTAGCCAGCGTGCCGAACTTCTCGGCAGTCCCTTTCCATTGGGTGACGATGAGATCTGCTGCCTCATCCCAAGTTATGCGCTCCCACTGACCGCCGCCGCGAGGGGTACCCTCCACGCGTTTCATGGGATAACGTACGCGCTCTTCGGAGTACGTACGTTGGATGCGGGAGCGACCGCGCAAACACATGCGCTGATCATAGCCTTCCAAGGGACGAAGGTTGGCGACGTTGCCATTGCGAACGATAACATTGTACTGGCAGAAAGAACAACTCCATGAACAACCGCAGATGAATTGCTGCTCCTCATCTGCAGTAGCAGCAACTGCATAATCAACCTTCAAATTACGCATATTCTCGGGCAACGAGCACGCAAGAGCTGAACCCGCCGCGACAACACCGGTTGCTTTTAGGAAGTCACGACGTGACAAAGAATTACCCATATCTTTAACATCTCCTCTCTTTTCGAACAACCTCGACCAGCGTGCGCTGGGTAAGGCTCTCTAATACGAATTGGTGTCTAGATCACCATTGCCGGCGAATTGTATCAAATCAAAATTTCCCCAACAATGTCCTAGGCCACCCATTAGAAATGCATTTTCACATTTGATATATATTGATGATTGATCAGCCTTCGCTACAACATGCCCATGAGAGCGCAAGCTGCGGTTTCCCCACTATCCGAAAGTCGTATGCTCCTTGTGCGCCCGTCAACAGAGCCCGCGTCGTTTAGTACGAGATTTTTCCCAGCAAGCCAATCGACCATCATGGATACACTGGGCTGCTTCAGTTTCGCACATGCGCATAAATCCGAAATGGTCATCGGATTTTCGGAGAGATATAGGACCGACAACACGCGCGCTCTGCCCTCGGTGAGTTTGCATTCCTCGTAGCATTCGTTGTGTTGAGCGATTGCGCGTCTGAATCGAACGGAAAAGTCGAGCATATCGTCAATCAAATCCCCGGCGACACTACGCTCCAGTTCGGAAATAACTTTCCACCCCTTTGGGGCGATGGATAAGATCGATTCGCGCAAATCCGCGACGTTCAAATTTTCTTCGACGAGGGAATATCGCAGAAGACGTTCGATACATCTTGTTGTTTTCGATGGGTTGAAATTCAATTCAAAGGAAATCCGCTTTGGAGAGGCTGACCCTGCCCCTTTGAGCCAAAGCAGGATAATGAGAGCATCGAGCCCGATTCTATTATCCCGATCCACCTTGCATATGTCGCCTGCGACACCATAGAGTCGTATTAATTCGCTCAGTTCAAACGCTTGCCGCTTCTCCAAATGTCTTCCTTAAAGCAGGGGTTCGACCGGTACCTTGAGCTCTACACAGCGCCAGTATATAACGTATAGTCGTTTAAGACGACCCCTTGCAAATGATGATCGCGAAACTTCAATAGGATGCACACTTTCGTTCACCACAAAGATCAGCTGTTTTATTTCAAAGTGGTACACTTTGACTTCTCTTTATTAGGGAGTCCCGGTTTCGGTGAGTCCGCAAGACGTGCGTTTATGGACTGAGTAGACACAAATGTATTTGTCAATTTAATCCGGAGTCCCAATACGTTATATTGATAGCCAACACCACTTGGAACCGAACACCTGCACCCCACGAAGATTGAAACATCAATGGAACATGACATAGAACAAGAACTGCAGAGCCTGAGTCCGGTTATCGAGCGCGACCCCTGTTCATGCGCCGGACGCTGGCTTCACCGGTGCACCCCCGCCTCTGCAG
>JAAXUU010000049.1 GCA_013335845.1 Actinomycetota bacterium | reverse complement strand
CCGCGCGCCCGCCCCCGAAACCGAATGTTTTGAATCCCATCGACTCCAGAGCGCAGTTTCCGGCGAGGATCATCAGATCTGCCCATGAGATGTTTTTGCCATATTTATTCTTTATCGGCCAAAGTAGACGGCGCGCCTTGTCTAGATTCACATTGTCAGGCCAGCTGTTGAGTGGCGCTAAGCGCTGTATTCCCCAAGCACCACCACCGCGGCCATCGCCCATGCGGTACGTGCCCGCGCTATGCCATGCCATTCGTATAAAGAGCGGTCCGTAGTGACCGTAATCTGCGGGCCACCAGTCCTGTGAATCGGTCATCAATGCATAGAGGTCCTTCTTCACAGCTTCCAGATCGAGCTTCTTGAATTCTTCCGCATAATCGAAATCCGGGCCCATCGGATTACTCAGGTCTGAATTCTGATGAAGAATCTTGAGGTTCAACTGGTTTGGCCACCAGTCCCTGTTGGAAGTGCCACTGCCCGAAATGGCTTTGCTTGTCTTTCCAGTAACGGGACATTTCATTTCTTCCATATGAAAGACCTCCTTATCGACCATCGCTTTCTGAGCCTCGGCCTAGTTGATGCCGAACACTATGCCCGGGGTGGTTCCCCGAACATCTTAGCCTCAAAGTGTAGTGGACTCATGTAATCGATGCCAAAATGGATACGAAGCCGATGAAAGCGATGATCGCTTTCTTTATCGGCTCTCTTTTCGTAATGGTCGCCCCGGAGAAGTACGCGTGGCCTTTACAAGCTATCTACGCTCCATCGATACCACGCACTCGATATGTTCGGTGTGGGGGAACATATCGACCGGTTGGATCTCGACTACACGATAGCCGCGTCCGAGAAGGAATGCCACATCGCGCTGCTGCGTCTTAGGGTTGCATGAGATATAGACGATGCGCTTTGGCGCGAGTTGCGTCAACGACTGGAGGAATTTCTCGTCGGAACCACCTCGCGGCGGATCCATGAACACGACGTCGACGGAACTGCCTTCCTGTGCCAACGCATTCATGAACACACTTGCGTCTTCTGCGAAGATCTCCGCGTTCTCGACTTTGTTGCGTCGTGCATTCGTCTTGGCGTCGCGGACGGCGTCCTCATTGCTCTCGACACCGATCAAGCGTTTCGCGTGTTTGCTCGCGATGATCCCGATCGTTCCGGTCCCGCAATACGTGTCGAGGATGGTCTCTTCTCCGCTCAGTTGCGCCATGCCGACTGCGGCGTTATAGAGCTTCTCGGCTTGTTCGGGATTCACTTGGTAAAACGAACTGGACGAAATCCTGAAGGTGCAACCGCAAAGCTTGTCCTCGATCCATCCCTTACCGAAGAACACGTTCTCCTGCGTACCGAGAACGACGTTCGTGTCGCGGGTGTTGATATTCATGACGATGGTGGTGATTTCAGGGTGCTTGGCGCGCAGCACTTTGACGAAGGTGTTTTTCGAAGGGAAGATCTTGCCGGCACAGACGAGAGTCACCATCACCTCGTCGGTCGCATAGCCCGTTCGGATGAGCACATGCCGCAAGAAGCCTTTTCCTGCATCCTCGTCGTACGGTTTGATCTTGAAGGATGCCATAAGGGAATGGATGGTGGCGAGAATGCGCTTTGCGCGTGCGTCTTCGATAACGCAGGAATCCGTTTGGACGATTCGATGGCTATTCTTGGCGTAGAGGCCGTACAGGATCCGTCCCTTGGGTCCCGGAGCGAATGGCGCGAGGATCTTATGCCGGTAGTGTTGTGGCGCATCCATCCCGATGATCGCGTTCACTTTGCAATACCCGCCGAGAAGCTCTTCGACTGCATCTTGTTTCCGCTTGAGTTGGATAGGGTAGGGCACGTTGAGCCATTGGCACCCACCGCAGCGCTTACTTGCCGGACAACTGTATGTTTTGAAACTCATGATCCCCCTCAAGACGTTTTGCACATTGTAGAGCATTACCCGACGTTTGAAGCAAAATTGCATGTGCACTTCACGTTCTTCTTTTTGTAAGGGGCTTTTCGTCGCTATAATGGACGGATTGTGAATAATTGGCGGATTGTGAATGATTGCGTAAGCAATGAAATAAGGAGTCGGCATGATTGATAGATATACGCGTCCCGAGATAGGCCATATATGGTCGTCGCAGAACAAGTTCGAAATCTGGAAGGAAATCGAGATCCTGGCCTGTGAAGCCCAAGCGGAACTCGGGCAGATCGGCATAAGCAAAGAGGAAGCGGCGACCATCCGTGCGAAAGCCGATTTCACCGTGGAGCGTATCGACGAGATCGAAGCAGTGACGAACCATGATGTCATCGCATTCCTCACGAACATGGCCGAGTATATCGATGAAGGCCTCGGCGCGGATGACCCGAAACCGTCACGCTGGGTGCATTACGGTATGACGAGCTCCGACCTCGGCGACACCGCTTTGTGCTATCAGATAACGCAGTCTATGGACATCATCATCGAGGACGTCAAGCGCCTCGGAGAAATCTGCCGCCGCCGTGCGTTGGAGGAAAAGGATACCTTGTGCGTCGGTCGTACGCATGGTATCCATGCCGAGCCTATGACGATGGGTATGAAATTCGGATCATGGGCGTGGGCTCTCAAGCGGACAGAGGAGCGTCTTTTCGATGCCCGTAGACTCTCCGCTGCGGTAGGGGCTATCTCGGGTGCGGTGGGAAGCTATGCGAACATCGACCCATTGGTCGAGCCCTACGTTTGCGCGAATCTCGGCCTCACCGCCGATCCGCTCTCGACCCAGGTCATCGCACGCGATCGCCATGCCCACGTGCTGTCAACGCTGGCGATCGCCGCTTCGACGTGCGAATCCATCGCGCTGGAGGTCCGCGCACTTCAGAAGAGTGACACGCTTGAAGCCGAAGAGCCGTTCAAGAAGGGTCAGAAGGGCTCGAGCGCTATGCCTCACAAGCGCAATCCCATCACAGCCGAGCGTGTGTGTGGTTTAGCGCGCGTCATCAAGGCCAATGCTCAGGTGGGGTATGATAACGTGGCCCTTTGGCACGAGCGCGACATCTCGCACTCAGGTGCCGAGCGTGTGGTATTGCCCGATAGCTTTATCGCTCTCGACTACATCTTGAGCAAGCTCGAATGGATCGTTGACGGGCTCGTCCTCTACCCGGCGAACTCGCTCGCCAACCTCAACCGTACACGTGGTCTCATCTACTCGAGCAAGGTGCTCCTCGCGTTGGTCGATACCGGAATCACGCGCGAAAACGCGTACCTTATCGTGCAGCGCAACGCCATGTCGGTCTGGGATGATATCCAGCAGGCACGGCAAGGACTGTCCTATCGCGAGTACCTCGAGCAGGATCCCGAGATGACACTCACACCCGATGTTCTCGATACGATCTTCAATCCGTGGGACTTCCTGAAACGCAAGGATGTACTTTTCGAACGCCTCGAGACTCTCGAATTCTAAGGGGGCCACGATGACGCAATTGGACTATGTTCCCAAGGGTGTGTGCTCGCGTATGATCTCGGTTGAAATCGACGGAGGTACCATCGAGTCGGTCGATTTCATCGGCGGGTGCGATGGCAACCTCAAGGGTATCGCGAAACTCGTCGCCGGTCGGAGCGTCGACGAGGTTATCGGGCTTTTAGAAGGCAACACATGCGGAATGAAATCCACGTCATGCGCCGATCAGCTGACACGCGCGCTCAGAATCGCGTGCGGGATGCAGGCTCAGGAAGTTTAGAAAGCGTAAGGTTAGTGCGCCTATCTAGCGGAGCTTCTCGATTTCCAGACACTGCTTGATGAGCTCGACGGCTCCATCGACACCGAAACTGCTGGTCGAAATGGATGTGTCGTAGTTCGCCGCGAGACCCCATCTCTTGTCGGTATAATGCTGGTAGTAGGTCGCACGGTTCTTGTCTGTCTTCTTGACCCGCGTGATAGCGACATCGCGGTCGGTGATGTCGTTTCTCTCCATGACGCGTGCTATACGCGTCTCGAAATCGGCATGGATGAATACGTTGAGGAAATCCTCGACGCCTTCGAGTATATAGTCTGCGCACCGTCCGATTATGACACAGCTTTCATTCGCGGCGATCCCTTTTATGACCTTGGACTGGATGAGGAAGCCGCGATCCGCGACAGGGAGTGCATCTTCTTTGATTCCCGCGCCGCTTGAAACATACGAGAACAGGTACGTGAAGGGGTTGTACACCGCTTCGCCCTCCTTCTCGAAGAACTCCTCGGAAAGTCCACTTTCCTGGGCGGCGCGTGCGATGAGTGCTTTATCGTAATAGGCGATGCCAAGGTCTTGGGCAAGGTTCTTGCCTACATCACGGCCTCCGCTGCCATACTGGCGACTGATCACGATGATGGTTTTCTTGCTGGACATTGTGCATCTCCTTTGTAGTGCGGGTATGGTTTCGATTGCTATAGTACGCGAAATTTCGCCCGCGCGGTGAAAGAATTCGCTACTTCTTTCGCGAATATCATTGCCGAGAAGACTCCAAGGAGACTGCGAGAAGACTCCGAGATGACCCCGAGAAGACCTGATGCGTGTTGCTTATGGCAATCTTGTGGCGCTCTTGGCGTCCCAAGGGGTGGATGCGGTACTATTATCCTCCGATAGAAGGAGTTGAGTGGCAACGAACGAAGAACATCCCATACTTTCACGGCGTACTTTCGTGCGCGGCGCTGCGGCCGTGGCGGCGAGTGTGTCGCTTGCGGCTTCATTCGGGCTGTCCGGTTGCAGCGATTCGAGCGAGGATGAGATAGAGGCTCTCGTCGTCGACGAGGCGAACCTCGTGTCCTTCTCGGATTTCACCGAGTTGGATGCAGCGGAATATTACACGCTCGAGGGCAGTTACATCTTACCTGCCGGCAGCATGTTATGGATGGCTTCGACTACCTTTGCGTTGGTGCTCACACCAGGTGCCACATCGAGGCCCTTGTCGAGTCTCGGTCTGCTCGATATCGGAACGGGTGAGTACACAAGCATCTTGGCTCAGGCGATCAACAGCGCAACCGGCTTCGAGATCTACGAAGCGCGCGCATCGAGCGCGATGGTTGCATGGACGGAATACAACTATCTCTCCTCTTCATGGAAGGTGTATGGCGCCCCGTTCGTGAGTGCGGGGCAACTCGGAGACGCTGTTCTCTTCGACGAGGGTAGCGTGGACTTCGACCCGCCTTTGCTCTGCGTCGACACGGATTGCGCGATCTGGTCGGTACTTCCCTATGAATACGGTCCGTACAAGGCCGAGGATTCCTACGTGAAGGCACGATCTGTCTCCGCTACAGAAGCGAACCTACTCTATACCTCGCACGGGCGCACCATAACCATCCCGGAGCGCAGCGACAATATCGTGACTATCGCGCCTCGCGCCGATTCCGATCTGGTCTATTACGTTCTCACGGCGCTCGACCCCTATTCGGGCGAGATCGTCGCCCAGGTAACACTTCCCCAAGGTGTGAGGGTGGCGAATGCCATCTATATGCAAGGAGCTTTCGCATTCTCGATCGAGGCTTCCTATGACACCGAGAGCGCTATCACGCAAGTAGGAACCTACTTCGACTTAGGGGATGGTACCTATTTCCGTTTGGGAAAGACGCCCGCCTGTACTCCGGCGATGTGCCAAGGATATCTGGTCGTGAAGAGCGGCAAAGGCACTGCGGTTATCAAGCCCCGCGAGAAGACCTATTTCAATCTCGCTTCTCCCGATCGTTCCTGGGATTACGGTGATTACCTCGTGTCCTCGGGTACATGCGATAAGATCGTGACCTACGCGACCGTTGCCGATGCAGACGACGCGAGCACCGCTACGGTACTCGTACGTGTATTCTCGGTGCGTTAGCAGGGTTTTAGTATCCGGGGCTGCTCTCAATCAACGAAATCGAATCGTCTACACGGCTGACCGTATCGCCTGGAGTATCATCTAGATGCGTCTATTCACCGCGGATTTCAGGACCGAGGAGGTCTGGTATGATTTGCCCGAATTGCGGACATCAAAATCCCGGAGGTGCGAAATTCTGCATGGATTGCGGTAACGCTCTACCTGCTCAACCCGTTGTGCAACCTCAATCGGCTCCTGCGCGAATACCACAGCCTCCGGTCTTCCAAGAGCTACAGCAGCAAGCCTATCAGCAAACCTACCCGCAAACCGAATTCCAACAGCCGGTATACCAACAGGTGCCGCCCCCGCAAGGAGGCGCGGCCAAGAAGAAGACGATCATCATAGTCGTCGCCGTCGTGGTTGCGATGCTGTTGCTGTGCTGCATACTCACGGCCGTTTTCGCCGTCGTCCCGACTGTCAGGAACATGGTATCTATGACCGGGATAACGACAACGGAGGATGTCGCAGATCTGCTATCGGGTGAAGACGAGTCGACCGGGAGCGATTCATCCTCGACTTCCACGCCTGACGATGGATCTTCAGCCTTGACGGAAAGCGCCGTCAGTATGGAGGACGTTGCCGGCGACTATGACGTATGGTTCGTTTTCGCAACTTCCGACGGGGCGGATCCGAACATTGCCTGTGCTATGACGATCGAAGCGACAAGCGACACACAAGGGACGCTGACACTCACTCCTTACGAGGCGATGGAATACGGCGAGTATGTGGATATCTCCGGCTATGGGACTATTTCAATCCCGTGCTCCATCGATGGATCGACACTTGCTTTCGATGTCGATTTCTTCGACATCGGTATGAGTGTGCCATTCGATTTCGATCTTGAAGAAGACGGCGCAAACGGTTGGATCGGATATTCTTTCAACGACGATGCGAGAGATGCAGGGTTTCTTGAAGTTTATGGGTATATGTATTCGTATGAAGAATAGCGCCCATGTGGGTTCTAAAACGTGATTTTCCCGCCTTTGCAGACGTTTCATATAGTAAAAGCGGGGAGCAGCTGCGGAGATTAAGTGGAACAAACCACTAAATGCATCGAGTGCGGCTAAACTTTTACTACTGTTTTTAATTGTGTTAGGAGATTTCAATGAATACCGAGACACGTCGTATCTTGCTTGTGGAAGACGAGAAGGCGATCAGGGATGCAGTCGCGGCTTATCTGGAGCGCGAGAACTATTGGGTCACCCCGGCCGGTGATGGTCAGGTCGCACTTGAAGAGTTCGCAAAGCACCACTTCGATCTTGTTATTTTGGACCTCATGCTTCCCAGGGTTTCAGGAGAGCGTGTCTGCCGTGCTATCCGTGATAGCTCGGACACACCTATCATCATGCTCACTGCGAAAGGCGAAGTCGAAGACCGCATCATAGGCCTTGAGCTGGGTGCCGATGACTACTTGGTCAAGCCCTTCTCTCCGCGAGAACTCGTCGCTCGTGTACGCGCCCTTCTCCGTCGTTCCCACATCGATTCCGAACCCCAGCGTGAAGTGCTCGAGTTCGGTGAGTTGACCATCGACGTATCGGGACACAAAGTCTTGGTAAATGGCGAAGAAGTCGACTTGACCGCGAGCGAGTTCAAATTGCTGACGACGCTTTCGCGCTACCCCGGACGTGTGTATTCCCGTATGGAACTCGTCGAGAAGGTCCTGGGTTACGACTTCGAGGGCTATGAAAGAACCATCGACTCCCACGTGAAGAACCTCCGTGCGAAGATCGGTGACGACCCCAAGAACCCCAAGTGGTTGTACACGGTGCATGGTGTAGGCTACAGGTTCGAGGTTCCCAAACTTGAGACAAGTCAAGAAGGATAATCCGTGTTTGTTGTTCCCGGCGAAGAAGAAGTAACGGCGATCATACAAAAAGAAAAAGCTGCCACTGCGGCGAGCGAGACAGCTCGTCAGCGAAGGCAGCGCCAAACAAGAGAGAGCGGGGAGGAGACAAAGCCTACCCGTTTCTCGTATGCCACCAGGCTCACCGGAGCTTTCGCTCTGACGGCTGCTATGACAGCGCTCATCGCAGCGAGTATCCTGGCATTCGTCTGGGAAGATCAATTCCAAGAATATACCCGTCAGAACATGGAGATCCTCGCCGATAAGACAGCACAGCAGATCGAGGAGGT
>JAAXUU010000278.1 GCA_013335845.1 Actinomycetota bacterium | reverse complement strand
ATCCGGGAAACCTCTTTGACATCCTCCCCGAGAAGACACTGATAGATCGCACCATGTTCGCTATCGACCGGCAGAAGCGTCTCGTGGGTTGAAAGTGGTATGAGCAAGTCGCCGCCTACGACGAGGGATTCCTTGTTCGCCAACGCGAGGCGTTTTCCGGCGGTGAGTGCGGCATAGCTTGCACGCAGACCGGCCGCTCCGACCAATGCGTTCAGCACGTAGTCGGCCTCAGGCAAAGAAGCGAGCGCCTCGGTAGCGACGCTTCCGAAGGCGACCTCGATACCGGAAGCGGCAAGCGCGTTCAAGCGCTCGTCGCCCCTGCATGACTCGTCGCCCATAACTACATACTCGACCGAGAATTCCCGTGCCTGCTGTACCACAAGATCGATATTCCGATTGGCGGCGAGCGCGACTATAGTGAACTTCTCGGGATTGGCACGCACGACATCGAGTGTCTGGGCGCCGATGGAACCGGTACAACCCAGAACAACCAGCTTCTTCAGGCTCATAAGATACCGCCCACAGCCAACATGACGTACGCAACAGTGGCTACGAAAATCAGCGAGTCACAGCGATCGAGCAAACCTCCGTGGCCCGGAAGGATATTACCGGAGTCTTTGACACCGGCGCCCCGCTTTATGCGCGATTCGACGAAGTCTCCGAACACGGCGATCACGCCGCACACCACACCACAAGCGAATGCGGTCAGATATGAGAGATCGGGGACGAAGATGGGCAGAAGCATCCAGATCGCAATCGACCCCACAGCTCCGCCGATAAAGCCTTCCCATGACTTTTTCGGTGAAATCTTCGGAGCCAGCTTATGCTTACCGAATTTCGACCCGATAAGATATGCGAAAGAATCGTTGGCCCAAACACTCAATACGATACCGAAAGCAAGGTATCCACCTAGGATCCCCGGTTCCATCATGCGTATAAGCACGAGGGTCGCAAGCATAAGTCCGCAGTACAAGGAACCGAAAATCGTCAGGGCTATGTCGGTGATGCGCGAGCGAGGGTAGAAAACGTACCAAATCAGCATGACGGTCATCAAGACCATCGTAAGGGAAATCGCGAAAACGATTCCACCGAGATACACCACGGCAGGATAGAGCATTGCAGCTACGATGCCTACGGCGTCGTTGGGATTCTTACCGTCGATATGCATCATGCGATAGAATTCGTAGGCACAGAAGCCCGAGAGGGTGATTACCAACACCAGCGTGGAGATCTCCCCCAGAAGCAGGCAGAACGTGATGACGGACGCATAGATGACGCCGGTGATGATTCGAGGTAGAAGTTCGTTTTTCCCGAATCCCGCAGGGTTACCTACCGTGATCTTCGGGAGATGCAACGCTGCCGGCTTCTCGATGGTACCGGTGGTGCCGGTGGGAATGTCTTTCGGTCCTTCTTGAGTAGGATCAGAAGGATCCTGCTGTTTGCTATCTTCAGTCATCGGACTCCCCCGAACCTGCGATTACGCCGCTGGAAATCCAACAGAGCGCGAAGTAGTTCATAGCGGTCGAAATCCGGCCAATACACATCGGTCACGTATATCTCGCTGTATGCGATCTGCCATAACAGGAAATTCGAAAGACGATACTCGCCGCTCGTCCGTATCAAAAGATCGGGATCGGGCATACCCGCCGTATAGAGATGTTCTGAAATAAGCGCCTCGTCTATCTCGTCGGGCGATAACATACCATTCTTAACATCCCGGGCGATGTCACGCACGGCATCTGTGATCTCAAGGCGGCCACCGTAATTCACGGCTATCGCAAGTGTCATCCCGGTATTGCCTTTCGTCTCTTCGACGGCATTCAGGAATATCTCGCGCGTATTCTTCGGGAGGTCACCTATGTGGCCGAGAAGTTTTATACGTACATTCTCCTTATGGAGACCGGTGAGTTCTTTGGTCATCGTCTGGGCGAAAAGACCCATGAGATCGGTGACCTCCATAAGAGGACGATTCCAATTCTCGGTTGAGAAAGAATAGATAGTCAGATATTTCACGCCGATATCGTTGCATGCGGTGATCATCTCCCGAACGCCTTTGACACCGGCTTTGTGCCCACTTTGGCGAGGAAGACCGCGTGCTTCCGCCCAGCGTCCGTTGCCATCCATGATAGCCGCGATGTGAGTCGGGATCGCACTCACTTCAAGGGCTTCAACTTCCAGATCGGCAGGAACGTCGGGGAAAATCTCAGTGAATTGTGCCTTGGTAAGCGCCAAAGCTAGACCTCCATCACTTCTGCTTCCTTATGCTTTAAGACCTCTTCGATCTTGGCGACGTACTTGTCGGTGAGCTTTTGGATTTCCGTTTCAGCACGGCGGAGATCGTCTTCTGAGATCTCCCCTTCTTTTTTCGCGTGCTCGAGTTTCGCATTGGCATCGCGTCGATTGTTACGGATAGCGACTTTAGCTTCTTCGGCGATGGTCTTGCACTGCTTGACCAACTCTTTGCGACGCTCCTCGGTTGGGGGCGGGAAAGGTAGACGTATGACAGAGCCATCGTTGCTCGGGTTTATCCCGAGGTCACTGGCCAAAATCGCCTTCTCGATGGCCTTAAGCGCCGATTTGTCCCAAGGTTCGATAATCAGCATATGCGCATCAGGTGATTTCACGCCGGCGACCTGGGTAATAGGTGTTTGGGCACCGTAATAATCTATCTGGATGCGATCGAGCATCGTGGCACTCGCACGCCCGGTGCGGATGTTGCCGAATTCATGAGAAAGGGACGTGATCGCCTTTTCCATGTTCTCTTCTGCGCTGGTTGTAATCTCTGAAATCATAGCATTCTCCTCCACTACCGGTGACTAGGATACGACGGTTCCGACCGGTTCACCTTTTAGGACACGAGCGATATTACCTTCAACTGATAGATTGAATACGATTATCGGAATCTTATTATCCATGCAAAGCGAGGTCGCCGTCGAGTCCATCACATGCA
>JAAXUU010000277.1 GCA_013335845.1 Actinomycetota bacterium | reverse complement strand
CCGGGCTTACCGTCAATAATGATAGTTCCTGGATCGTTTCTCTTGCCGCGGTGATGTTTACTTTGTTCATCACGCCTGCAGTCATCAAAGATCGTGATATCTCTTCCATAGGGTGGATGCGTGTCGTGGGGCCGATCGGTACTACCGTGGGTTCGCTGATGATGGCCGCGACACCGATCTTCGGTATTACGATTCCGGTTGTTTCTGCTATCGGCGCCGTTCTTACCGGTGTCGCCTCAGGCTGGCTTTGGCTTTTGTGGGGCGATTTCAACGGGCAAGTGGAGCTCGAACTTTCGGAATTCATCATTCCCGCTTCCGTGGCAATACCGCTGATTGTGATATTCTTCTCCTCGTTTTCGCAGGGACCTATAGCCGGTTTTTTCGTGTGCACACTACCTCTTGTATCCGGTTTCCTCCTTGAGCTTTCCCTAAGAGATGAGACGGTAAAAGATCCTGTCGAGCTTCTTTCCCCGGAGGAGAGACCCGACTTCTGGTCGGATTTCATCCATGTCGGGGTCGGCTCGCTCGTTATCTACGCTGCGATCAGTTTCATTTGGTCGCTGCTTAGGTTCGGAACTTTTGCAGGATGGGGAGGCGTCTCGGCCTTACCGTTCCTTGTCGGTGGGATACTCGCCATTGTGATTTCCGCGATATCGATTCTCTATTCGACTCGTCTCGATCTGTTCGCCCTTTATCGTTGGCTTATTCCTGTTATCGTCTGTAGCCTGGCTCTATTCTCGGTGTATAACTTCTGGTCGTGGTCTTTGGCATATGTTCTGATCACGATGGCCCAATTCGGTTTCGACATCATCGTCTGGGTATATTTCACGGGTATTGTGAGAAAGGGTATCTGCCGGGGAAGCCTTGCAATCGGCGTCAACAGAGGTTTCGTGCAAGCGGGGATATTGATCGGAAGCGTGATTGGAACTCACACTCCTTCATGGGTTGCTTCGGGACGGATAAGCTTTCCCTCGATTTGTCTGATTCTTATCTGTGCTCTGGTTGCCGTAACGCTTTCCGTACTCAACCACAAAGAGAAACTTGAACACAATATCCAAACAAGCGTACCGCAAAAACCAGCCGTGGATGACACTGATATCATGTGCGATATCCTCGCGAGCAAGAACAGCCTCACTGCACGGGAGACCGAGATTCTCAAGTATCTAGCGCGAGGGCGCTCTCTTCCGTATGTACGCGAGACGCTCATACTCTCGAAAAACACCGTTGAGACGCATGCGAAGAATCTCTACCGCAAGCTCGGTATCCATTCGCGCCAAGAACTTATCGACCTCGTGGAGAATTACAAACTGTAACGCTGGACCAACAACGCCGTGAAACTGAACGCCTGCATCCGTGCTGGAAGCGGTTTCCGAGAGGTAGAATGAAACGCAGCTTGTAAACCTTGTGTAAAAAGCGCGCGCGCCCGCTGTTTCCGTGGCATCATATGCGTAGTAACATCGAAGGGAAGCATCCGACTTATGCTGACGATTCTTGTGATTGAAGATGATCCGACTATCAGACTTACCATCGAGTTTGCGCTCACCAAAGCAAACTACGCGGTAAGCACCTGTGACAACGGCCTCAAAGGCATCGAGCTCGCCCAAAGTATCCACCCAGATGTCATACTGCTCGATGTAATGCTCCCCGGAGCGAACGGCTTCGATGTCGCCACGGCGATACGCAAGACCGACACCGAGACGCCCATCCTCATGCTCACAGCCCTCGACAGCGATAAAGACAAGATCCGCGGTCTCGATGCCGGAGCTGACGATTACATCACCAAGCCGTTTTCGACGGACGTCCTTCTCGCTCGCATCCGGGCGAATATCCGGAGGGCATATTCGCAGTCGGTTTCGACCGCGGCAGTTCTTGAGTATGGGGATCTTCTCATCGATACTGTTTCTTCACGCGTGAAGGTGAAGGGGGAGACGATCGAGCTGAGAAGCAAGGAGTATGCACTTTTACTCGCACTGGCGAAAAGACCGGGCGCGCTTTGCCAACGTCAGTGGCTTTCGCAGGAAGTCTGGGGCGAGGAGTTCCTCTCGACGTCCCGCACGATCGATGTGCATGTCCGTCGGATCCGACAGGCGATCGAGGAAACTTCTGATTACACGTACATACACACTGTGCATGGTATGGGATACCGTTTCGAACCGATTAAGAACGAGTAGCGATGAAATGGTTTTCTAACATCCGAACCGCTTTGATGACGCGCTCATGGCGCTTCTGGGTCGTGTCCGGGTACGTAGTCATCGTCGCCGTCTTCTGTTCGGTATGGATCTGGTCGTTGCTCGGGCCGCTCAACGAGGCGGTCGTCGATGAGCAGACCAAGAGCCTTACGGCTATCGTGCAGATCGATGCACTGTATCTTTCCGAGACGACCCAGGATGTCGGAGTCGCCGCGAAGAACCTCGTTGCGGACACCGATTTGCGTGCGACGATAATCGCGCTCGATGGCACGGTGTTGGGCGACTCTTCACAGAATATCTCGACGCTTGAAAACCACCTCGACCGTCCCGAAGTGCAAAGCGCGCTTGCCGGTAGTGCGGGAAGTGACGTACGCACCAGCGAAAGCGACGGAGTACCCCGGCTGTATGTCGCGGTACCCGCAAGCTACAGGGGCGAGGATGTGATCATGCGCATCAGCGAACCCTTGACGGACCTCACGAGTATCGGTACCACGATGCGGAACTCCGGGCTCGTATTGCTCGGTCTCGGGATTCTCATCGCTGCGCTTGTCGCGTGGCGCACCTACAAATCAGCCGCGCGTCCTGTCAACCGGCTCGAGCAGGTACGGAGCGACTTCGTCGCGGGCGCGAGTCACGAACTCAAGACGCCGGTCGCAGGTATCCGTCTACTCAGCGACGCCATCACGAGCGCCAGTGATGATGGTGACCTGGAGACGACCAAGATGTTCGCCGCCCGCCTCGACACCGAGGCGCAGCGTCTTCAACACCTTGTGAC
>JAAXUU010000276.1 GCA_013335845.1 Actinomycetota bacterium | reverse complement strand
CGCGACCTACAAGAAATATGAGAAGGGTATTCTCCGAGCCGATGGTTCCATTGGCTTCGGTACCCCGACCGGCCGCATCGAACTGTGTCCTCTCGCGTACCAGGCGTGGGGTCTTACAACTACTCCGTTCCACACCGAGCCCATTGAAAGCCCGATTTCCACACCTGAGCTCATGGAGGAATATCCGCTTATCCTCACTTGCGGTGGCCGCTCATTCGAGTTCTTCCACAGTGAGCACCGTCAGCTTCCCACGATGCGTGAACTCCATCCCCTGCCTCTGCTGACGATCAACCCTGCGACAGCGAAGCAGTACGGTATCGAGGACGGAAGCTGGGTTTGGGTCGAGAACGATCGCGGAAGATTCAAGCAGATCGCGAATATCCGTCCGACCGTCAATGAGCAGACCGTCCATGCCGAGCACGGATGGTGGTTCCCCGAGCAGGAGCCCGCAGAGCCCCGTCTCTTCGGTACATTCGATTCGAACCCCAACAACTGCACCCGGGCGTTCGAAACCGGGCAAGGTGGTGTCGGCTCATCGATCAAAGCGATGATCTGCAAGATCTACCCCTACAAAGAGGGCGACATGCTGCCGGGCGAGCAGGTTTGCGAGCACGGCGGTTGGAACACGATAATCCCCGGCCAGGCGTAAGGAGGAGGCGGAAATGAAAGGTATTTTGATCAACACAGAGTACTGCACCGGCTGCCACTCCTGCGAGGTGGCGTGCAAGAAGTACCTCGATCTCGCTAAAGGCGAGTTCGGTATCAAGCTCACGGAAGTCGGTCCTTACAAGTATGAGGCCGGCGACTTGGCAGGGAAGTGGGAGTGGTTCTACACCCCCGTTCTCACCAAGGCATGCAACATGTGCGAGGACCGCGTCGCAAAGGGAAAGATGCCCATGTGTGTACAGCACTGCCAAGCATGGTGCATGTACCACGGCGAGGTAGAGGATCTTGCTAAGAAGATGGACGGCAAGACCCGTTGGGTTTTACTTACCCGCTAGAGATTTAGAACAGGGATAGACAAGAACCGGCGGTAGCCATCGGCACCGCCGGTTCTTTGTGCTCCAAGGATTATTGAGGAGGATCGGCGGAGTTTTTAGACCTTGGTCTTATCGATGAGCTCTATGAGGTCCTGCCTGGAGTGAACGTCCAGTTTCTGATAGATCGCATAGATATGCGACTTGGCCGTATGGTTCGATATATAGAGTTTATCTTCGATATATTTCGTGTCGTGACCCTTGGCAAGCAAGGCGAGAACTTCTTCTTGTCGCGGGGAGAGGTTATAGTCATGCGCAAGTTTCTCACGCTTCTTCTTCCAGATGTCGCGCTTGTCCACTTCGTCGAAACCCAACTTCGCGGTCTGTTTTTGGCTCCGGGCATGTTGGGTGTGCACCACTTCGCTCGAACCCTTGCCTTCATCTTCGTTTGGGTAATAGTTCTTCATGACGAATGAGGATACGAAGATGAACACTGCAATGAGGATGATGGAAACGACGGCTATGAAATAGTATCCGGTGGAGTACAGGGTCGCGAAATAGCTGATTGCCCACCCGATAAGGAAACCGAACACAGCGAATGAGCGTCCGAAGCAGAACACGCGCATAGGGGAGAGTTTATATACACGCGCATGACCGCATAGAGAACTGGTACTCATGATGCTTTGGAGGGTGAGCCCGAAGATCATGAGACCGCAGCAGATTATACGTACAGTCGTCCCGGTGAACGCAAGAGGAATCAGGCCGATTGCAGCAGTCGGCAGGAAGATCTTGATGATGAAGTCCTCATTGATGAAACGTCTTGTACTGAAATCGACAATAACCACGATACCCGCAATAGCTGCTGCAAGCATATAGGCTATGAGAGGGAAGAGTTCCCCGCCTTCTTGCGTGAACAGAAAGTGCAGGATAAAACCGAAAGCGAGGTTCGAAGCGACGACGGACAATATCGGGCGCCAATTGATATTCATCCTAGCGTCGGATTCCTTGCCGGGAACGAACATCCTGTTTTTCAGGAAGTCGAATTTATTCTCCAGCAGTACGATTGTGATGGCTTCCGCAAATGGAAGACAGGATGCGATCACTCCGGCATAGGATTTGATTACAAGGGTGATGAGCGCACAAAGGATAGCTCCGAAGACGATACCGATTGAAATGTAGGCACGTACCCCGGCGGCATCGATCGAGGAGAACATCTCGCTCCACAAAGCGATGGAACAGGCGTATCCGACGCCCGCGAGAACCCAGAACAGATAGAAGGTGCTGTTCTGCTCGGAGGGAATGATGGCTAGGGAGGGCCAGATCGTGGCGGAACCGAGAAGGACGACGAGTGCTATCAATAGGTAACGCTTGTTGAAGAAAAAGTCACTCTTCCTCCAGATGAACAGAAGACAGAGTGAGCACGCAAGCATCAATCCGACGCGCGCGAAAGTGATTTGGTTAAGACCGTATGATCCTCCCGGGGTCATGACGCTTGGAGCGAGAAGGCAGAAGATCCAAGCGTAATGAATGCTGATTCCCAGGATACTCAATTTCGAATGCGGCGATATGACCGAGAGGCCATCCGTTTCGAATATACTTTCCCTTTGTTCGGGGACAACTAGTTTCAACGACTCTCCAAAACAATCATCGGTTTACAGTTGATTAGTCTAGCGCACATTGTGGGCGGGCGCACGCCCTTGTGCGAAAAACGCATAGGTATCATAACATCTGCCGGAACCCATCTGCCGGAACGACGACTGCCGAATCGTACCTGCGGATCCCTTCGTCTCATCAGCCTATTCGACCTGCTTACTCCCTATGTATAAGGGGTTGTATCGGACTCATGAATCACAATCGACCGCACCTATCCGGACGATCCGCCGGCTTGAAAACAGCCCTAGGTGTTTTCAGCCGATTAGTCTAATGATTCATACTCGTTTTGAGTACGATTTCAACAAGTTAGACCGTTTTGCTGATGATTGAATCGG